>JAYVXV010000139.1:0-6599 GCA_043784905.1 Holophagaceae bacterium
TGGATTTTCAACGGGACTTTCCCGAAGCGGTGCAGATCAAGCTGGAGCAGAACTATCGCTCCACCCAATCCATTCTGGACGCCGCCTCGACGGTGATCGCTAACAACTCGCAGCGGCTCGGCAAAACGCTATGGACCGAGCGCGGCCTGGGTGAACCCATCACCTTCAAACTCAATGATGATGGGCGCGCAGAGGCCGAGTGGGTGGTCTCGAAACTCCAGGATGCTCGTCGCTTTGAGGCCGACATTAAGATGGCGGTGCTCTACCGTGCCAACTGGCAATCTCGGCAGATGGAAGAAGCCCTGCGCGCCGCGAATCTGCCTTACAAGCTCGTGGGCGGAACAAAATTCTACGAGCGGCAAGAAGTAAAAGATCTGCTCAGTTATCTTCGACTTATTTCAAATCCCTACGATCTGCAAAGCTTCCGCCGGGCCGTCAGCAGTCCCAGTCGGGGAGTGGGGCCGACCACGCTCGGAAAAATTGAAAACGCCATTCCAGACAATGGGACTGCGCTCGAGGGTGTGGCAATTCTATTGAAAACAAACGAACTGAAAGGTCGCGCCGCGCGAGAACTGCAACGGTTCGTGGAGCTTTTTCATCGGGCCGCGAGCGAAGCCACGGCCACGGCCCTGGGCCTTGCGGGCCTGGTGCGGTGGACCCTGCATGAAAGCGGCTACCTTCAGATGCTCGAAGATGAAGGCACGCTAGAAGCGGAAGGACGCGTGCGGAACCTCGAAGAATTTCTTTCGGCGGCGGCGGAATCTGAATCTTTGGGACTCCGTCTTTCGGAGTTCCTGGATCGCGTGACCTTGGCCTCGGATACAGATCAGATTGAGCAGAGCGCCACGCTTTCGCTCATGACGATTCACTGTGCCAAGGGGCTAGAATTTCCGATCATTTTTGTCATCGGTATGGAAGAAGAAGTCTTCCCCAATCGTCAGGCTCGCGAGACCGATGAAGGCCTTGAAGAAGAGCGACGCCTTTTCTACGTGGCCATCACCCGGGCCAAGGCGAAGCTCTACCTGAGCGGTGCGCGGCGGCGGCGCATTATGGGCAGTGAAGTGCTGGGGATGCCCAGCCGCTTTCTGCGTGAACTCCCGAGCGAGGCGTTGGAAAATCCGATTCGATGGGGCACGGAGCTGTATCAGGCGGGCCAGGGTGGATGGACCCCTGAGCGGGCGCGGGGTGGGGATGGTTCGTCGGTGGCGTCGGAGCTGAATCGCATCCGCAGCTTTTTCGACAAGGTGCGTGCCACCGCAGAAATTGAGCCCGAGAGTACCGACAGCACACGGCGTCCGCCTTCGCTTCCCGCGTCTGGCGAGGCCTGGCCCAAAGGCACTCGCATCCGAAGTGAGCGGTTCGGTCGGGGCGTCATCACCGCCGCGACAGGGAGTGGCGAAGGATTGACCTACACCATCCGTTTCGCCGAGGCAGGCGAAAAGCGCATCGTGGCGCGGTTCGGAATGTTGGAACGGGAAAGCGCGTGAGTCAGCAGGATGGATCGGTGCTGACAAAATTTCGCTGGGGTCTCTGTATCGCCCATCCTGGCCATGAATTGAGGGTCCATCACTGGTTGGAACGGGTGCGACCAAGGGTCATGCTTCTCACGGATGGTTCGGGCAATTCTGCGATATCGCGGCTGGATTCGACGGCGCGGGTCCTAGCGGACGTGGGTGCTCCGGGGCCCGAGGCTGGGTCTGTTGTGAGTGATCGCGAGATCTACCGACGGATCCTCGACTTGGACTTTCAGTTCTGGTCTGAGCGGTTGGACCACCTCGTGGCGTGGCTGGAAAGGGAGAGCATCACCGCCCTGGTTTTCGATGGATTAGAAGGTTACAACCCCACCCACGATCTTTGTCATTACCTTGCACTGGCGGCAGCCCGGCGCGTGGCCGTTCGCCATCATCGAAGCCTTGCGTTGTATCAATTTCCACTGCACGCTTCGCCGGTTTCAAATGCCGAATCTGGGTGCATCCACATTGAGCTGGATGCTCCGGCGCTGGAACGAAAATTGAAGGCCGCGCGAGGCTACGATGCCCTCAAGGACGAAGTTGCCGTGGATCTTGACCGCCACGGGGAGCAAGGCTTCAACACCGAACTATTGCGGCTGGTTCAGGCCCCGCTCGAAGCGGCTCCACCCCTTCCACCACTGCCACCCTATTACGAAACGTTTGGCCTCATGCGGGTCGAGCAAGGCCTCTATCCCGAAGCCATCACGCTGCGCGGCCACATCCTTCCGCTGGCAGAGGCTTTGCTGTCATGAAACACATCCTGATTACCAATTTTGCGATACGAGGAAATTCAGGCACGGAGATGTACACCCGCGACCTGTCCAAGGCGTTGCTCCGCCGAGGTTGGAGGGTCTCGGTCTACAGCCCCAACCTGGGGCCCCTGGCTGAAGATCTGAGGGGGGAAGGTGTGGACGTCCACGACCATCCTGGGAAACTCACCCAAGCCCCGGACCTCATCCACGGCCATCACAACTTGCCGCTGCTTTCCGCGCTTACGGCGTGGCCGGAGACCCTCGGGCTTTTTGTTTGCCACGATTCGTATTTTTGGCACGACCATGCTCTGCTGCACCCCAGAATCCGAGTCTGGGCGGGGGTTGACACGCTTTGTCGGGAGCGAGTGGCGAGGGATGCCAACCTGCCATTTAGCCAAGTGGCGTGGATCGGGAACGGTGTGGACCTGAACCGGTTCACTCGGGTTTCAGAACCCAGCGGCTCGCTGCGGCGCGCATTGGTTTTCAGCAATTATGCGACTGCGGATAATTTTCTTCCCGTGATCGAAGAGGCCTGTCGTCGTCTGAATATCGAGCTGGATATCGCAGGGTCTGGTGCGGGCATTGGAGTGGATCAACCGGAGGCGATCCTTGCAGGCTATGACTTGGTCTTCGGCAAAGCGCGCTGTGCCATGGAGGCCCTTGCGAGCGGTTGCACCGTGTTGCTTTTAGGTTTGGAAGGCATGGGTCCTTTGGTGACCCTTGAAAATTTCGCTCAACTTCGGGCGATGAATTTTGGCCGCATGAGCCTGACCGAAACCCTCACCGTGGATGGCCTGATGCATCGCATTCAGGGCTTCAATCCCGCCCAGGCCAGACCCCTAGCGGCCATGGCGCGAGAAATTCTCAACTGGGAAAAAGTGGTGGAGCAGTGGGTGCGAGTTTACGAATTCATCCTGAATGAACCCTACCCGTCGGTGGATTTTCGAGATGAGCAGAAGGCTCTTTGCGATGCCATGGTCTTTCTCGCCCACCCGATGCTGGATCTCTATGAGCTGGGTTCCCTGAGGGCCACCAATCAACGGCTTCAGCGAAGCCTGGATGATCTTCAGGCCGAGTCGGGACCCAAAAAATAACAAGCACCTGGAACCTCAGATTCCGCAGATTCACACAGATTAACCCCGGATTTTGCAGTTGTCATTGTTCCAGGCCGCTTCAGGCCTCGGACATCAGGCCTCGTTGTCGTGGGTCGCTATCGCATGCATGCGTGCAAGATGGCCCATCCAAAATCAACAACGAAGCCTGAAGCCAGAGGCCTGATGCCTTCTGCCCATGAGCACAAACGCAAAATTCGGGGTGAACACGACTTTGTATGAGACGAACCATATTTAGCGCTTCCAATGGGGCAGTTCGGTTTTCACCAGATCCTTGAGCTGCTGATCTGCTGCGCCCCCATAGGCCACGGACTCTGCGACGGCGGCGAGGGTTTTTAGCGCGGATTCACGCTCGGGATTCGCCTGGGCCAACCTATGTAGCCATGTCCTTAAGGTCTCGCCTTGACGGGGCGGTAGGATTCGGCGGGTCCGCCACAGCAGCGGGCGCAAGGGCCGCAACCCGGTGGGTCCCGTGGCGTGGACGCGGGGCATCCAGATCCCCCTGACGCGCCAGATCACCCAGGCCAAAGCGCCCACGAAAACAACGATCAACAAAGACGCTGGGAGGGAGGGAAGACCCTTGCCTTTTAAGCCTCCGAAATTCCATGCGGATGAACGCCCCAAGGCGGTCAGTTTCTCGCTGGCCCAATCGAATCCCGCCACCTGATCCTGGCCTGAAAAGCGCACCACATGGCGATCCCAGCGGAAGCGCACGGCGTCCATCCAGCGCTGTACCGCGCCCATGAAACCCATCGTGAGGGCGGTATTGGGGGGTGCGGCTGGGGTGGGGTCCGCCACGCGCCAGTAACGGACATCGGGATCGTAGTACTCAACCCAGGAGTGGGCTTCGTTTTGCGTCACGAGAAAATAGCCGCCTTCACTGCTCCATGGACCCAACCGATACCCGTTCACCACCCGCGCAAAGACCCCGCGACTGCGCAGCATGAGCGCCAGGCTTGTGGCGAAATATTCGCAGTGACCGGCTCGAGTATTTTCCAGAAAATCGGCGATGGGATCCTTGGCGCCACCGGAGGGATTGTCCAGGGTGTAGCTGAAACTTCGCAGCTTTCGCGTGAGCTGTTGCGCCAATGCTTTCGGTCGCAGTTCGCCGGGGGCCGCCTGTTCGGCGAATCTTCGGGCCACGGCATCTTCGCCGCCGGTGAAGAGAAGAATGGCTCGCCGCTGCCCGAAAGGCGGAGGTTCTTCTAGGCGAAATTCCGGCATGGGCTTCAAGCCGAAGAGGTTGAGGTATTGCCGTCCGACGGACGGATAATCCCAGTGCAGGCTGCCTCCGGAGCGGCCGACAATCGGCACACCCCGGGGCACCTGGATGGCCAAATGATTGCCGTAGGGCAGGGCCAGCAAGGTGGTGGGGCTGGGTTCCAGAGTCACTTGAAGCGCCCCTTCCAAGTCTGGAGACGCGCTACTAGGAACGGTTTCATAAGGGCGACGAGGTGTTTCTGAGGTGTGGGTGAGTGGCTGCCAATGAGCCCCGTCCAATTGTTCGAGCCCTACCCCTCGCAGCAACGCGAGACGTTCCGCAAGTTCGGGGATTTGCGAACCCGCCATTCCTGTCGGCGGTTGAATGCGCATCACGATGTCTGAATTCCCACTGATACGCCCGGTCTGGCTCAAATCCACACTTTCACTGAGACCCGCAGCGCTGCCGGAAAAGGTCGCGACAGACCAGGGCAGGGGCCGCAGTCCCAGGGTGATGCGGGGCAGGAATACGAAGAATCCACCGGCCATGACCAAACAAGCGAGGGTCCATCGCAGCGTGCGTGAATAGGGTGGTGGTGGGGTGGGGCCGCGGCGCAGGGCTGCGGAGCGCTCCCAGGCCTGCTGAAGCAACACCGTGGAGGCTCCAGCCACCCAAACCAACGCCCAGCCCATGAACTCCAAATCCGAAGTACTTACGGCGGTGGTAAGAAACAGGAGGAAGCCCATGAGCAGCAATTGACGGCGCTGAGCCAATTCACGGGGAAGCGACAACCGCAGGCCCATCAGCATAAAGAGCAGGTGCACGACGATGGACAACAGGCCACCGGATTGGCGGCGCAGGATGGGAATTTCCATCACAAGGATGAGGACCACGAACGCTTGCAGCCAACGTCGCCATCGCCCCAGATCCAATCGCAAGGCTTCAACGACCGCGCCCGCCAGCACCGGGACGGCCATCCAAACCAGCTCCCACGCCTCGTAGATGCCCGTGGTCGCCACCGCTCCGTAAGCGAGCCAGGCAGGCAGGTGGTCGGTCCAGCGGGAGAGTTTCATGGCTCTTCACGATACGCTCTGCGGGATGCGGATTCATCTGTGTTCATCTGTGGTTTCTTTTCATCTTTTTGAATGTGGATCGGCATCATTCCTCCAAACTCCACTGAAATCCCCGACCGCATTAAGGTCCAGCTCCAATCCCGGCGCATGGGCCACTACTTGATCGGGCCACCATAAAAAAGCGTAGGGAGATTGATCCAGAATGCGGCCCTGGGCGCGTCGCAGTAGGGCAAACCGGTCCGCGTCAATCGAGGTACGCTGGGCTTCCTCCAACAGGCGATCCGTTTCTGCATCAATAAAATGGCCACGATTAAATCCGTTGGGTGGGATCTTGGATGAGTGAAACGTGTTGAATAGCATTTGTGGGTCCGCGATACCAACCCATCGCAGCGAAGCCACATCGAATCGGCCCGCCATCACATCGGAAAGCAGGCTTCCGAATTCTCGTGTGACGATCTGCACCTGCACCCCGATGCGGCCCCATTGGGCCTGCACCGCCAGGGCTTTCATGCGGGAATAGATTTCCGGCGTGGCATGCATCCGCAGCGTGAACCTATGGCCGTTTTTATCGCGGCGATAACCCGCTTGATCCATCAAGGAAGCTGCTAGGTGTTGACGTTCTGCTGCATGGATGGGGGCCCCTGACTCAACACGGCCATCAAAGCCGAAAGGCAGCTCTGGGGGAAAAAATCCCCATGCTTCTCGCGCCATGCCGCCCATGAGCCCCTGCACCAGCGCGGGCCGGTCGAGGGCCAAGGACAGGGCCCTGCGCACACGGGCATCTTTCAGGACCGGATGCGCGCAATTGAAAGCCACGTATTCGAGATTGGCACCGGGGCGTCGGCTGACTTCAAAGCCCTTAGGTTTCAGCATGAGATCCGGCGGCAGATTGTTGGGGCAGGCATCCACGCTGCCGTGGCGCAAGGCCAGCAGCCGCGATGTGGCGTCGG
>JAYVXV010000140.1:0-6590 GCA_043784905.1 Holophagaceae bacterium
GGCTGGCCGCATGGCCGCGATGGATGGCCGCCGTGACGCCCTTGGCTTCGGTCCATCGAAAGGCCGTTTCCAAGATCCGTAAAGCCGCTTCATGGGCCAACCCACGACCACGGGCCTCCGGTTGCAAGGCATAAAGAAGGCGGCACCAGCCAGACAGACGCCCTCGGCGATCCAAAGCCGCCACACCCACAAAATCGCCACCATCCCGCTCCCACAGACCGTAGAACTGGCCGAAGGCCCCGGCTTCTAGGTTGGACGCAAAAGTCTGGAACGAAATTTCATGCGGGAAATCGAGATGCGGAGCGATGGCGAGATCCCTCAGGAATGCATAAACCACCGGCAGGTCCGGGGCCCGAAGCGTATGCATGAACAGGCGCTCGGTCTCCGTGGAGTGCTGCCATGGGACCAAATTCCAAGGTGCGATCAAAGCGTTCATAGACCTTTGGAGGCCCGCAGTCCGAGGAGGTTTAAGCCCGGATTTTGCGTTTGTCCTCTTCGTAAGAAGGCATCAGGCCCCTGGCTTCAGGCTTCGTTGTTGATTTTGGATGGGCCATCTTGCGCACATGCATGCGATAGCGACCCACGACAACGAGGCCTGATGTCCGAGGTCTGAAGCGGCCTGGAACAATGACAACTGCAAAATCCGGGTTAAGCCCAGCGATTTTCCGCAACTGAGGGCGCGCCTCGATGGCCCACCCCTAGTTGCGTTCGAAAAATCAATCGTTAGGTAAAGGCGCAGAAAGTGAGCGGAGACCCGCCACGAAAAATTCGGGATTAGAACCTTCGTATAAAGCTGAGATCCGCGCGTTCCACGGGGCCGGGACTATCGCGCCGTCGCTGGTAGACATAGCTGCCCTCCAACCGGAATTGCCAGGGCAGGCTGAGGGCGATGACGTAGCGTTCGCCATCGGCATTGGCGTGGAACCACCATTGATCGCCGTTTACCGAGGCCAGCGCACCTGCGGCATCCAGCCTTTGGCGAATGTAGCCAACTTGGGGCCACCAAGTACGATGGCGAGGGCCGATCCAGATTTGCAACTCCTCGCCCCGACGTCCGCCGCTGGCACGGGTGTCGCGGTTCTCGTGGCGCAAGACTTTGATCTCGAATGGAAGCCCCTCGGTGACACTCACCCCAGCCCCCACCACAAACAAGTCATAGACCGGATTCTCATAGGCGGGGCCGCCATCTGGATTGATCTCGCCGCCGGGCCCCGGATTCGAGCGTAAGAAAGACTCCGCGTCCTTATTTCGCGCTTCCATTCGCCAAGGGCCTGCGTGGAAAGACCAGTCAAAAAGGCCTGTCTCAAGACGCAACACCGCTTGGGCCGCCTGAATGCGAACTTGCCCATGCGCCAGCAGCCGAACATCGCCGGTCAGGGCGCGGATACCGGCCTCCTGGATCAGCCCGTCTTCGCTACGAAAGAAGGCCTTGCCCGCCCCACCGGTGACCCGCAAATCACCGTCCCAAAGGCTCTCGGAACTGAGTAGCGGATTTTCCATGAGGCCGCCACGGAGCTCCACACCGCCGTGGGCCCGCAGCCAACGAAACCTGACATTCGCCACATCGAGAATGCCGCCATTGTTGCGCTCATTGTCCTGCCAGGGCAGGTTGAGTTTGTTGCTCTCGCTGCTCAGGTAGCCGGTCAGGCCTGCCTCGGCGCGGAACATCTCGTCCTCGCCACCGAAGCCCCAGCGCAGGCGCAGGCGGCTACGGGTGCGAGTGAACTGGAACGGCGCCTCGAGATCATCGCCCAGGTGAACACGCTCGGTGGTCAGGTCGAGCGCGGCATCGGGCCGCCACCAGGGTTTTGATTCCTCCTTGAAATAGGTGGGAGCAGGCGTTTGCACCGAGGCCTCGTGAGCAGGCCTTTCCTGGGCGGCAATCGGCTGAGCGCCCAGCATAGATGCCGATGCCGCAAAAAAAGCGATGGCTCTGACCGCAATCCTCATGAAAGCTCCCCTATCTGAGCATGGTAGCGGCCCGCGATGACGCCTACGCCGTTGCATTTAATTCATGGGATTGGCGGTTTCAAATTTTTCTGATGGCAACCCGGTATCCGTTCGCGTAGGGAGCGCCTGTACGCTAAACTTGGGATGCACGCTGCTTTAGCTCAGTTCGCGTAGCGGAGCAGATGAAAGTTCAAGTTGTCTCGAATGCCGCTTTAGCTCAGTTCGCGTAGCGGAGCAGATGAACGTAGTGTTGAGTACGAATGCCGCTTTAGCTCAGTTGGTAGAGCATCTGATTTGTAATCAGAATGTCGCTGGTTCGATCCCGGCAAGCGGCTCCAATTCATGGCCCGAATGGCTGTTGGTGTTCGATCCTAGGCGATCACATGCGATCCTGGCGGGATGCCCACCGGATCCCATAGCATCGCGGTCCTGACCCAGCCTGAGGATGCCTTCGAGCGACAGGCCTATGTCCTCAAGCATCTGGCGGGATATTGGCGTCGAGAGGGACATCGCGTGGAGATTGTCACGGACTGGACGCGCCCTCTGGACTTCGACGTGGGCATCCTTCACGTGGACCTCACCCGCATTCCGCCAGCCCTATTGGAGCTTGTGCGGAATCATCCCCGCATTCTGAACCGCAGGGTTGTGGATATCAGCAAGCACCTTTTCTCGCGCCAAATGGTGTGGTCGGGGGATGGTTATCAAGGGCCGGTGATCCTCAAAACCAAGCTGAACTATGGCGGCCTTCCCGAGGCGAGAATGCAGGGCTTCAAGACTTTGCCCGACGAAGACTGGGGCCAGCGCCGATTCATCTCCCCAGCAGCCTATCCCATCTTTGAGAACCCGCGACAGGTTCCGCCGGAGGCCTGGGACAATCCGGCCCTGCTGGTGGAGCGCTTTCTTCCGGAACGCACGCCGGAGGGCCACTACTGTGTCCGCTCCTGGCTTTTCTTGGGCGAAGCCGGGGTGGTGTGGCGCAGCGTCTCAACCCATCCCATCGCCAAGGCTGGCAATGCCTTCCGGCACGACCTCCTGCACGAAGTTCCGCCGGAAGTCCGCGAGGTCCGGGAGGCCATGGGCCTGGATTTCGGAAAGATTGATTTCGGCGTCAGGGATGGCCGCGCTGTGGTCTATGACGTGAATAAGACGCCCACCCAAAGCAAGGTCACCGAGCGGTCCCAGCCCGTTTTGGAAGCCATGGCCCAGGCCCTGAACACCTTTCTGGATGGAAGCGGGCAGCTTTGAGGGACGCAGTCGAAGCCTTGCGCCAAGCCCTGGGGCCAGAGGCTTTTCTTTGCGGGTATCCGCACCCCGATCATCGGCGCTGGCTCGTGGAAGATGAACTGGCGGCCCAGGCCTTCAGCGCGGGATCGCTTTGCGTCGCGGGCAGCCTGCCCCTGATCTGCGGCCACCTCGCGGCTTCCAACTTGGCTTTGGACCTGATCGCAGAAGCAGGCTGGTCGCTGCCGGAGCGGCTGCTTGTCTTTCGATCGGTGAAGGAACTGGGAACTTTAATCCATGCAGAGGCCGCCCATGGAGCCAAGTTGGTGACCAGTTTTCCGCTCCCGGAAAGCGTGGCCCCAGCGGAAGTCCACGCGGTCCCGCCCGCGCTTCGCGGCTTCCTGAACAACAAGCGGAATCTGGATCGGCTGGTGCCTGCACATCTGCGCCCGGCGCGGCGAAGCGCGACATCCTCCGAAGTCCTGGCTCAACCAGAAACATGCCTCCAGCATGTCCTGAAAGTTGCCACGGACGAGGCCAGTGGCGGCGGCCATGACCTCCTGCTGCCGCCCCATTCCAGTGATAAAAAACGTCTGCACGCGCTATTGGTTGGCGCCGAAGAAGTGATCCTGGAGGAATGCCTGCCTTTCCAATCCACCCGCTGCTTCAACTACTTGATTGGCGCCACGGGCGAGCCGCGTTTCCTGGGCGCGCCGGAACAGCATCTCTCGGCGGAAGGGCAGTATCTCGGTAATTGGCTTCGGGTCGCGGATGAACCCGACGCACAGGCCGTAGCGGCGGGCGCGGACATCTGTCGTCGCGCCGCTGCCCTTGGGTATATAGGTGCCGCGGGCCTGGACGCGGGCTTCCTCGCCGATGGATCCTTCCGGTTCTTCGATCTCAACTTCCGCATGAACGGCAGCACCGCTCCGCTCCTCTTGTTTCCAGCATTGCAGCGCCGCTGCTACGCCCCCATGGCCCTGCGCGTGGCGATTCGCGGGCGCACGTCTCCCCGGAATCTGGCCGCGGCCCTCCGCACCCTGATACGGGAGGGGAGGTTCTTTCCCCTAGCGCTCGCGTTTTCTGATGCAGAAGCACGCGAGTCAGAATTCCTCGTGTCCGGTTTCCTGCCCGGCGCCCGCAAGGCCGGAATCATGGAAGCACTGGGTGCGATAAGCTTTTTCATTGATCGAAAATTGGAATGAGATCCTGAGAAATAGCGCCCATCTTTTCCAACTTCAGGGCGAAGGCTAGGTTTAATTTTCAAATATCAAACGCGTTCGGACGGAGGTCGGAAGGTCATTATGTTGATTGAAATGCTCAAGGAACGGGGAATAGCACTCACGTTCACGATGCTTGAAGTCGGGGCGCTTCCTGTAGGGGCCCAGGAACCCATTCATCAAATTCCAGAGCTTTTTCCGGGCTCTCGCGTGGTTTCGTTTGAAGTGGACGAAGCGCTTTGTCATAGCCTCAATGCCAACGCGCCCCTTGGCGTGGAATATCATGCGGTGGCGCTGGGCCGTGCCGAAGAGGAGCGCACCTTTTTCGAGACGGTGCATCCCATGTGCGGGTCTCTTTACGAGCCTGATGAGCGCTACGCGGACGTTTTCCAAAACCTGGATGTGATGCGGCTCAAGGCCAAGAGTTCCATTAAGACCCTTACGCTAGATCGGTTTCGGGAAAGCCAGTCAATCCCGCCCATTGATTTCATCAAAATGGATGTGCAAGGCGCCGAGCTAGAAATCTTTCAAGGTGGTGCCGACTCAATGGCATCGGTACTCTGCGTTGTATGCGAAGTTGGATTCGTGCCTCTCTATAAAGATCAGCCGCTCTTTGGAGACGTGGACCGTTTTCTAAGGTCAAGGGGGATGATGCTTCACAAATTCCTCGGCCTAGCTGGGCGCGCCCTCAAACCCATCGTCTTGAACAACGATACGAACTTTCCCGTTCAGCACCTGTGGTCGGACGCCGTGTATGCGCGGGATTTACTGAACCCCATGGCCATGACGGAGAAGCAGCTTCTGAAGTTGGCCGTGTTCATGGAGATGTACCAGAGCGTGGATGTCACCAGGTACCTTCTCTCGCATTTTGACGCCCGCACCGGATCCCGGCTGACAAGCGAATTTGAGACACGGCTGATGCAGGGGAATGGGTAACGGGAATGGCCCGCTTCATCCCTTTTTCGCGGCGGCCAATTCTTTCTTCATCAATTCCCGGAAAGCACGCGCAGCGTGGCTCTGGGGGCGTTTCTCTACGCTCAACATGAAAATTTTTCGCTCGATCTGTAGCTCTTTGACGGGGATCTCCTTCAACACCCCTTGGCGCAGATCCTGGTCCACGCAAACCCGCGGAAGAAAGGCCACACCTTCGCCCGCCTGCACCATGCGCCGGATGCTTTCCACCGTGGGCATTTCGATGTCCATGTTGAGGCGAACCTTCGCCTGATGAAAGGCGCGGATCACCGCATCGCGATAAGGCGAAGCGACATTGTGGGCCACGAAGGTTTCCATTTCGAGATCCTTGATGGCGAGGTTCTTACGTTTGGCCAGGGGGTGTTCGGGCGACACCACAAAGGACAGGTGATCTACGTAAAGCACCTTGGAGCGAAACCGTTCGTCGTCCACGCCATAGCTCACCACGCCAAAATCCACGTCTCCGGCCAAAAGGTTTTCAGGAATCTGGCTGGAATGTGACCTTTGCACCACCAGCTTTACGTTGGGATAGGCCCGTCGGTACCGGATCAGATGCGGCAGCAGGTACAGGATCATGCTTTCGTTGGCGCCAACAACGAGGCGACCCACCGCCTTGTTGCGCAGTTCTCCGAGCTGATTCATCAATTCATGCTGAAGGTTTTCCTGCCGCCGCGCAGCCTCATACACCAGCTTGCCCGCGTCCGTTAGCGTGAGTTCCCGGCCGCTGCGATCAATGAGTGTTTCGCTCAATTCCGCTTCGAGCCGCTGGATGGCCTGGGAAATGGCCGGTTGGGTTCGGCCCAGCTTCTCGGCTGCGCGAGTAAAACTCTTCTCGCCCACCACGGTTAGAAATACATTCAACGGCGACGTATCGTTCAACATTGGCCAGACTCCGAGAAGCGAAAGAGGGTTCAATGAAATCACTCTGGCTTATTCTATTTCAATAATTATCAACCGAACTTATGCATAATTTCGCGAAGTGGACGAAATACGCTTCATGCTTCCGATGGGCGTGAAACTCGGCTCCGCTAAGCTATTCCGATGCTACTTCCCTTCACACTCGGTTTGCTCCACGCCATGGAGCCCGATCACGTCGCTGTGGTGACGGGCATTTCCCTGCAACAACAGAAGCGTGAAGCCTGGAAAGTGGGCCTCGCTTTTGGCCTTTCCCATATGCTCGCCGTGGCGCTGCTGGCAGGGCTTTCGGCGCTGCTGGGGCGGATTCTC
>JAYVXV010000141.1:0-6589 GCA_043784905.1 Holophagaceae bacterium
CCGCTTTTCCTGAATCCAAGAACACTCCAGGTCCAATTCCGATTGGCTTTGATCCAGGCCAAGATCCGATGCGGAACCGATGTGAGATGCACTGGGCCCTTGGCGGTCCGGCGCGAAGCTGCCGGTCTGGAACTGCTGCCCCACGCGTTGGTAGGCTTCGCGAAAAGATAGGCCTTGGGCTACCAATGCATAGGCTTCACTGGCCGCATATAGCTCGTCGGAACAAGCGGTGGTAGCTTTCTCGGCATTCACTTTAAGTCCCGCGATCACTTTGGAAAAAATGCCAATGGCTTCCTCGCCCTTGGCCAAGGCCGTGAACATCGGCTGCTTCAGGATTTGGAGATCGCGATGATAGTTCGAGGGCAGCCCGCAGGCGATCTGCTCCACCAGATGAGCGAAACCTCTCAACTCGCCCATCTTGCCTCGCAGCAACTCCACCACGTCGGGATTACGTTTTTGGGGCATGATGCTCGACCCGGTGGTAAAGGCATCCGGCAGCGCCAAAAAGGCGAATTCCTCCATGGTGTAGAGGACGAGATCCCACAGTGCCTTTTCCAAAACGAAACCCACGGAGCCCAGCCAATGAAGGATCGCCAACTCGTGGCGTCCCCGAGCATTCTGAACATCCACCACGCTGCGCTGCACCGCACTGAATCCCAATAGCTCTGCGCTGTAGGCCCGGTCCAAAGGCAAGGGCACCCCAAAACCTGCGGCACTACCTAAAGGGCATTTGTCCAATCGGGTTTGCAGCGCTCTCAAAGCCTGAAGCTCTTCCAGGATTCCTTCGGCGAAGCCCGCCCCCCAAAGCCCAAAGGTGGATGGCATGGCACGCCGGAGATGGGTGTAGCCGGGCATGGGGACGTGTTGGTGCATCGCCGCGAAATCCAGAAAAGCCTGGGCAAGTGCGGCCAACTCAGTGCCAATGTCCAGCAGCGCATTTCGATAGAAAAGCCGCAAGGCAAGGATCACTTGATCGTTGCGGGATCGCCCCAGGTGGACCCGCTGCCCGGCTTCACCCAGCTTGCTCGTAAGGTAGGCCTCAATGGCCGTATGGCAGTCCTCTTGGGTGGGGAGGATCGCGAAATCGCCCGCGAGCGAAGCCTCTCGAATGTGGCCCAACGCCTTCACCAAGGCACGCCCGTCGGCTGCATCCAACAGCCCCGTTTTCACCAGCATCTTGGCGTGGGCCGCAGAGCCCAACGCATCAAAGGGCACCAGCTTTAGGTCGGTGCTTGGGTCATCGCCCACCGTGAAGCGGTGGATACCTTCGTCCAAAGGCAGGCCCTTGGCCCAAAGCTGCGTTGCGATGGATTCGTCCGAGTGTTCAGTGGACATGACATGCCTCGGCGGGTTTATGTTCAACGAACGCCCGTGCTTCCATGCCTTCAAAATACGCAGTGATGAGTTTTTGATAGCACGCAACGCCTTTGTTCAACTCGGACCGCGTGAGGTACTCGTTGGGCCGGTGGCTGCGATGGGTGTCGCCGGGGCCGATCTTCACCGTGGGCAAGTCACCCAGAAATGCCCAATCGCTGGTGGTGTGGGAACCCACCGGACCCGCGCAGCCATTGGCTTTCAGGGCCGCCAGCAAAATCGGATGATCCGCGTTGGTGGCTTTGGGAAGGTAGCGAGCCGAATGGATGAATACTTCGCTTTCAAGTTGGGAGGCCAGCTCCTTCGCCACCGCTTGGTGATCCAGGTTCGGAGTGGTGCGAAGGTCCACGAAAAACTCGGCGCAATCCGGCACCTGATTTCGGCTCAGGCCACCCTTGATTTGCGTGACTTGGGCTTTGGTTGTTCCCAGCAGGGAATGGCCGGGGAACTGCATCGCCGCCAGCTTTGAAATATCCCGCGCGGCTTTGTGAATGGCATTGTCTGCGAGCCCTGAGTGGGCCACATGAGCGCTTTCTCCGTGCGCGACGCACTTGAGAATCAACATTCCGCGTTGGGCGCCGCAGGCCTGAAGACTGGTGGGCTCGCCCACGATGGCGGCTTGAATGTCTCCCAATTCTTCGAGAATCGTGGAAATACCGGCGCCGCCAATTTCCTCTTCCGCCGTGAACGCGAAGACCGTGGTTCCCTTCGATGGCTTTGTCTCGGCGAGTTGCAGGGCGACGCAGAGCATGGCGGTCACACAACCTTTGGCATCGTTGGATCCCAGCCCGTAAAGGCGGTCATCTTTCCAGATGGGCTCATAGGGATCCGTCTCCCACCCCGCGCAGGGAGGCACCGTATCCAAGTGCGAATTCACCAGCAGGCGCGGGCCTCCGCTGCCCACTTCAAACCAGAGATTATTGCCTTTCCGATGCGCCTGGATGCCCTGATCACTCAAGAGCGACAAGATCCAATCCGCGATAGAAGCTTCGTTTTTCGATGGGCTGGGAATGGAGACAAGGGTTTCGAGAATTTGGGCAGGGGTCATGCGCTCACCCCGGCCAGATCATTTACGACCGCGGGCTCGTCCAACGCGATCATCGTGCCGCTGCCTTCGTTGGTGAAGACTTCCATCAATAGGGCATCCGGGTGAAGACCGCTGACCAGGTGGACGCTGTGCGCACCTGTCAGTAGTGCGTTTTTGGCCGCCTGGAGCTTGGGTTTCATTCCGGCGGTAACGGCGCCGTCCGCCTCTAATTGAGCGAGTTTTTCCAGCGTGGCGAAGGGTACGAGCGAAGTGGGTTTGGAAACATCGGCCATCAGCCCCGGTACCTTGAGAAGGAAGAATAATTTTTCCGCCTTCAGCGCGCCTGCGATGGCCGCCGCCAAGGTATCGGCGTTGGTATTGAACACCGCCCCCTCGTCATCACCGGTGAGCGGTGCGACCACAGGGACAAAATCGCCCTGAATAAGATGCGTCAGGATGGATGGATCTACGGATTGAATATCACCCACCAGACCGAAATCCACCGAGATGGGTTCTGACGCGCCATCTGCAAGAATTTCCACGGGGGGTCGCTTCACAGCCGATGTGAGTCCTGCATCCACGCCGCTCAGGCCCACGCAAGGCAAGCCCGCTGCGCGCAAATCCGCTAATAAATCCATGTGCAATTTCCCGGCAAAGGCCATTTTTGCGGCATCCAACACCGCCGGGCTGGTGATGCGCCGACCCGCCACTTTGGCGATGGGCAGATCCATGGATTCGCAGAGCCGATCCAGCGAAGACCCGCCGCCATGGACGATCACCAAGGGGATGGAAAAGCTCCAGAGCAAGGCCAGTTGCTCCGCCACGGCTTTGCGAAGGCCTGGCTGGTCCAACAGCTCGCCGCCTAATTTCACGACGAAAACCTTTTGGCGAAACTGCCGCACATACTTTGCCGCAGAGCGCAGCGTGGCGTAGGCATTGGGGGCGTGGGACATGGCGGACCTCTGTGGATTTTGATTCAGGCAGTTGATCGGGAAAAAATTCAGGACTCGTTCAGCAGCCAATCCATCAGGGCGCGCTGAACGTGGAAGCGGTTCTCCGCCTCATCCACCACACGACTACTGGCGTGGTCCAACACCTCATCGGCCACCTCGACGTTGCGGCGAACCGGTAGGCAATGAAGGAAGATCGCGTCGCCCGCGGCCTTGGCCATGTGCTGTCTATTGAGCATCCAGTCCGGCTGGGCCTCCACCGCATCCACGCCTAAGCCCGAGAGCGTAGATGGCCCCCATGCCTTCGCGTAGACGGCGCTTGACCCACGCAACCCCTCGTCCTGATCGTGCGTCACCGACACGGTGCCGCCAGTGTAGGCCGCGAGCGCCCGGGCTTCGCCCATAACCGAGGGATGCAATTCAAACCCTTTGGGGTGCGCCACGCGAATATCGCAGCCCGCTGCCGCTGCGGTGAGCAGGAATGAATTTGGTACGGCCTTAGGCAGCGCCTTAATGTGCGGTGCCCAGGTCAGCGTGACCGGTACTTTTTTCGTGACGCCAAACGTTTCTTTCACTGTCAGAAGATCCGCGAGCCCCTGGCAGGGATGCTCCCGCGCGCTCTCCATGCTGATGATCGGCACCGTTGAAAATTGCCGGAAAGCGTTCATGACCGGATCAACGTTGTCGGCCTCATCATCCACGCAGCTGGCGAAAGTCCGCACGGCCAAGGCGTCCACGTAGCGCGCCAACACGGGCACCGCCTCTTTTACGTGCTCGGCGCGATCGCCGTTCATGATGGCGCCCAGGCGATCCTCTAGCTTCCATACGCCATTGCCCACTTCCAGCACCACAGAGTTGCCGCCACCCCTGGCCATGACAGCTTCAAAAGAAGCTCGCGTCCTCAAGCTCGGATTGAAGAAAACCATGCCCAGCAACTTGTCGGTCAGGTGCTTGGGATATTGACCTTTCCACGTTGCGGCCTTCGCAAGAATCGCCTCCACGCCCGCCGGGCCGAGATCCTGGATGCTGGTGAAATGTTTCATTTCGATTCCTTCGAAAACGCGTGAACGGCGTCGAGAAGTGCCTGGATGGCTTCATCACTGATATTCAGCGGAGGCATGAGGCGAAGCACTTCGGGATCGCCGGAGCCGCCCACGAGAATGCGTTCGGATTGCAGGAATTTTTTCAAATCCACTGCGTGACTCCCGGCCCGCAACCCCAGCAGCAATCCTTGACCATGCACCGCCGTGACGACGGTGCCTTCGAGCCCCAACCGAATGAGCTTGGAGGCCTGCTTAGCCCGCGCCATCAGGCCTTCGCCCTGGATCACACCCAAGGTGGCGAGCAGAGCTGCACAGGCCAAAGGGCCACCCCCGAAGGTGCTACCCACATCACCGGATTTGAGCTGCAAAGCGACCTCGGCACTGAACATAACCGCACCCATGGGTAGGCCGCTGGCGATCCCCTTGGCGCAGGTAATCATGTCCGGCTGCACACCGTAGACATGGGATGCGAAGGGTTCGCCCAGCCGACCGAATCCCGTTTGCACTTCATCGAAAATGAGCAGTGCGCCCGCCTGGGAACATTTGGTTCGCAGGGTTTGGAACCAAGTCCCATCCGCGGTCTTCACGCCCGCCATGCTCTGAATGGGTTCGAGGATCACGGCAGCGAAGGCGTTGAAATCCACGGACTCCAGCGCAGATTCATCACCAAAAGGGAGAAAGGTCGTCGGCGCCAGAAAATCCTCCAGGCCCTCGCGGAGGTTGGCGTCATCCGTAACAGAGAGAGCCAGCAAGGTCCGCCCATGGAATGAGCCCTTGAAGGCAAGCAAGCCTTTTCGACCGGTCAGTTTGAGCGCGACTTTCAAGGCGTTTTCGTTCGCCTCTGCGCCGGAATTGCAGAAGAAGACCGAAGAAGGGCCGTCCGCGAAATCCACCAACGCCTGAGCCGCCTGGTCTCTCAAAGGGATCTGCGCGGCGGTGGAATAAAAGATCAATGCCTTGGCCTGGGTGGTGATTGCCTCCACGACCGCAGGATGACTGTGACCTGTGGCGCATACGCAATGGCCGCCATAGAAATCCCAATAGGCTAAGCCTTGGTCATCGAAGACCCTGTCCCCGCAGCCCTTCACAATGAGGAAAGCATAGGGCGCATAGGTGGGGAGGAGAGCTGGGATCGAATCAATATGCACGGAATTTCGCATAGACCTGCATGAATCGGTTAATTCCGATCATGGAATGAATAATATGCACATTTTTTGGAATCAACCGTCAACAATTATTTAAGTTCACTCAAAAATAATCAATGTTTACGGTGATCTCCACGTCGCAGTCAAATAATTGCTGGCTTGAATATTCACGAATGAATGTGCATACTTTTTCCATGAGCCGTACCTTGGACGAAGCCATCCTGAATCTCATCGAAAAACACGCCTTGTCCGATCAGGACGCCTTGCGGGCGATGCTTTCCAAGCACGGCCACGATCTGACGCAGCCCACCTTGTCGAGGCATCTCAAGAAATTGCACGTGATGAAGGCCGAGGGCCGCTATCGCCGCGTGGACGCCCCTCACCCGGTCCTGCCTGCCTTCAGCATCGTCGAGGCGCCGCCGAACCTGCTGATCCTGCGCACGGATCCCGGTTTCGCCAGCGCCCTGGCGGTGAAACTGGACCATGCCGAAATCCCCGGACTCGCGGGCACCATCGCAGGCGACGACACCATCTTCCTCGCCGTCAAAGGACCGCGTTTCCTTTCCTCGGTAGCAAACTTGGTGCAGCGACAGCTCGAAAATTAGGGGCCGTTATTAACCTGTACTCTTCTGGTTATTCGTTACGGCCCTTACGCCGAACTCAGTGGCATGAATTGAGTCATGGAGCCCCTAGAATCCTGGTCCAGTGGCCAGGAGGCGGGGCTTTGGAACAGAGATTTTTCCCTTCATCCTTTGCATCCCCTTCATCCCGGCTGACCTTTTTTTGTTTTTTAGCCAGGATGGAGGGGATAAAGGGGATGAAAAAATCTAGTTCCACCAACTGTGGTTACGGCCCAACATTGCTTCACGGGGTGCCTATTCGGCCAAGCGCCTGCGGGCTGAAGCCCCTCAAACTCAGGCGGTCTGATGCGTATCACACCAAGCGGGGAGGCCTGAGCGGATCGTCTGAATTTTACTCGCGAAGATGGCGCATGACGTCAGTGATACCATCTTGGAGTTCCAACCAAAAAGTGGGATCACAAATGAAACT
>JAYVXV010000142.1:0-6563 GCA_043784905.1 Holophagaceae bacterium
AAATCTACGTTTTTCACATCCTTCACAGCCAAGTCCAACGGCACTTCCTGGGGGCCAAATCCGGGTTTGGTATAGAGAAGTTTATGGGGCCCGAAAGCGAGATAGCGCGACCCATTCGATGGGCCGGGAATGCCGTCCACTTTCAACACACCGCCATCGGGTTGAAACGTGAAACTTACCTTGGCGAATCGGGCTGAGCGAAGGCTGTCGTAGAGTCCTAGCAACTTGGCTGAGGTGATGTTCTTGTCCAATTCAAAGTCAGGGTTGAAACCCACGAGGGCTTCCAACCGTTTGACGGAGTCCGCCTTTTTGGCTGGACTGCGGTCGTCGAGAACCCCCAGCCAGTTATAGGTCTCGCAAAGCATTTCGGCCCACTCCGCGTCCAGGGATTTTGCTTTGGGCTCCACGGCGGAAAGCACCTGTTCGAACTTGGCGGCGGCCCCATCGCGGTCCCCCTGATTTGCCCACAAGTCCTTGCCCTGTTTGAAGACCTCCCTAAGCGGAGCTTCAGGTTGCTTGGCCGGAGCTTCAGGTTGCTTGAGTGAAGCCTCCGGTTGAGGCGCTTGGGCGCAAACAGAACCCGCCAGGAGGAGCAACGCCGAGGGGAGTATCAATCGTCGCGGCATCATCAGTTCAACCGGATCAATAAATCGTTGGATCGGTCGGCGAGAATGAGCCCGCCGCTGCGATCAATGGCGATGGCGCGGAACTTACCGCTGATGCCAAGCTGGCGCCAACTGGCTTGCCGTAGCACCACTCCATCAGGCCCCCACAGCACCACGCCCTCGAATTCACCGCCGTCCACGATGGCCGCCACATGGCCGAGTTCGTCGCTCCCGAGCGCCAAGACATAGCGATAGACACCGGGTAGGCCTTTGCCATAGGGAATCCAAACTTGGGGTTGTCCGTTGGCATCCAGAAATTTTACGTCGCGATTGGCGTCGGACGCCTGCGCGACACCTCCGGTGGGCAGCGGTGCCAGCGCATTGGTGGTGGGAGAGGGCAGTGCGCGGCTTTGACCGTCCACACCCAGAACGGTCAATGCCGCCGTTTTGGTGTCACCCATCCAAACGCCGCCCCAGCGATCCATTGCGATGCCCGAGGGAGAGCTGATGTTGGTGGGAATAAGGACGCCATCTTCTTTCACAAGGCCCTGTTTGGTCAGCAGCCAGGGTTGGCCGTTGGGCGCTACTAGCATGGCTTTCGCACCTTTGGCCACATTGCCCACAGGCACCGCTTCGCCATTGCGCAACATGAAGGCGCGGTCGAGGTCGTCCTGGAAAACGTACAGGTCTCCGCCCGAGCCCGTGGCCAACAGCGTGGGAGTCTTGAGCCATTTCTGCTTGCCACTGGGCCAGGGGCCTTCGGACCTCAAAGGGGTTTTTTGCATGCGCCACTTCACGCGCACCGCGATGCGCCACGCGGCTTCCTTGGCCTCTGGACTGTTGGGAGAGCGCTCACGAATGCGTTCCAGCAGCCGTAGGCAACCCGGCAGATCGCCTTGGATGTCCAGCACTTCGGCGGCTTGCAACAAGGCCTTGGGCGCGAAGGGGGACTGCGGGTCCAGTCGGTAGGCCTCGGTGAAGCTCTGCAAAGCACGGCCCCACTGGGATTGATCTCGGAAAGCGAGGCCAAGGCGGAAGTGCGCGCCTGCAACCGCCGGATTGTCATTGAAGAGATCCACCACGCGATGGAATTCCGCCACAGCATCCTTCATATCGGCGGGCTTTTTGGCTTTTTCGGCAAGAATCTCGCCCCGCATGAGCATGGCTTCAGCGGCCAGCGGAGACTTGATGTGCTCGGTCTTTAGACGATCCAGAAAGGGCATCGCCGCATCGGGTTTCTTCTCGACATGAATCTGGTAGAGGGCCATCTGGAGCAGGGCCTGGGCCGCGAACGGAGATTTTGGGGCCGCCTGCAACAATTGGTTCCAGGTCTCGAAAGCCTCGGGGTAGGATTTGGCGCGGAAAGCACGCTCACCGCTGCGGTAGAGCTTTTCTGCCAGGTCTATATCTTGAGCTGAAAGGACACAGGCCGCTGCCAGAGCCAGGGCCCAAGGGAATCGGCGCGCGCTCAAACGGAGCCCGGTCATGGAAGCCTCAATCAGAATTGACTCATCATAGCCCGCTCTGATGTTTGGTAACGCTCTGATAAGTTGGAAGGATGCGCAACTTCAAAATGATGGGTGCCATGGTTGCTATAGGTGCTCTAGGTGCCTCGATGCTTGGGGCGGTCTGTGCTTACGCTCAGGTTCCTTTCGATCAAATGAGCCCGCTGGTCCGCGCCCAGGCTCAGGACATCGTCCGCCGTGCGGATTTCGTGTTTCAGACCCGCACCGAGCCCAAGCGCGTTCGGCTTGCCACCATGGACAAGCTCTTTGATCATCCGCGTCTGGCCTCGGCCATGTGGCGCCATTGCCAATTCGTGCCGAGCTTTTACGTTTTTCAAGATCCCGATGGTACATGGTCCATGGATGACACCAAGGGGCTACACGGCACCATGAACCTGGTGTTGAAAAGGCCGGGCCTGAGGGTTTATATCGTGGAGGGCCGCGCCGAACAGGGACGCCTGAAGGCCCCTTTCGCCGTAGGTGCAAAGATGGTCTCGGTCTACCGCTACTGGGAAGGACCCAAGGGATTTGAAACGCACCTTCAGACTTGGACCGCTCTGGATTCAGCCGTCTTGGGCTTCGTCTCGAAACCGTTTCGCCCCTATATCCGCCATCGGCAGGATGAATTTATCGCCTACATCAACGGCAACATTGCGCTCTTTGGCGAATTTGCAGACATGGATCCACGGGAATTTGAAGGCCCGCTCAAACGTGAAGGCGACCCCATCGCGATCCGAGATTTTGAACATATCTTTTCTCGAAAGGCCCACTGATGGAGTTTGACGCCCCCTTGCCGCCCGAAAGCCCCCTGGAACCGACGCCCGTGACTTTTCGCGGACATCCTTTGCCATTTGAAGACAAAGCGAATGTCCCAGGTTTTTTTGATCGGATCGCTCGCACCTACCGCGTGTTCTGGGCTGATCCCGCCGCCGCTGGCGAAGGTTTGGCCGCCCAATCGAACGCGGGTCCTGCCGCGATTTTCTACGCCATCGTGGGTTTACCGGTGGTCATCTTGGTGGGTTTGGCTCAGGTGTTCTTTCCGGTGCAGCTCTGGTTTCAGTCCATGCTCCACACGCCAAAACCCGCCGCACAAGAAGGCCTCGCGCTCATCGGAGGCGTGATTGGGGTGCTGTTGTTGCCGATCTTTATCGCGTTGAGCTTCCTGCTTATCGGCGTCCTGAATCACGCCGGGTTGTGGATGGTGGGTGGCTCCAAAGAAAAGCTGGGTCTGGGCGTCACCTTCCGCACGGTGATCTACGCGGCCGCGACGTTATCGGCGCCAATCGCCTTGGCGGAAATGTTCCTTCAACGGCTTCCTGGGGTTCTCGGCACAGGCTCGCAAATCCTCACCATCGGCGCGCAGCTCGGCATCTTTTTTTATCAGGGAGTCATTTTTGCGCGGGCCCATCGAACCGATACCTGGCGCGGTGTCGTGGGGATGCTGATCCCGGTTCTGCTCCTCGTGCTGTTTTGCGGCGGCTGTATCGGCGGTCTATTGCTGATCGGTGGGGATGAGATCCGTGACGCTTTCATGAAGGGTCTTCAGGGCGGCGCATAAATGGATCTCGCAAGTCGTCTTCTTCGCTGTGCCCTGCATCCGGTGCAGGGCTTTCAGGAGCGCGTGGCAGCGGGTCCACGCCTTTGGGAATCTTTCAGCAAGATGATGCTGCTGCGTAGTGTCCTGGCCATCATCGGTGGCTTGGGGTCTGCTTGGACTTTCTATCAGGAATACCCGGTGTGGAAAGACATCAATAGCCCCGTGTGGACGCAGGCCCTCCGCTATGTGCCTCAGGATTTCAGTCAAGAAACCCTTGCCTACTATTTGAAAAACCTGCCGAGTCTTCCGCCTTGGTCGCACGTTTGGCCTTGGATATTGATTATCGGCCCCGTGAGCATCGCTAGTGCTTGGCTCCACAACGCGGTCTGGGACGATATTTCTCTGTGGATGCTCGGGGGGCTTAACTCTAAACGGGGATGGCGAACGACGTTTCTAGCCGAAGCCGAGGCCATGCAAGTGGGCGCCTTGGACGCGCTATTGGGGTTATTGCGCTTCGTGCCGGTGGTAGGCGTCCTGCTTTGGCCGATCCTAGGTTTGTCGGGGATCTATTTTTGGGTGATGCGCGGTATTTCCCTGGCGGCCTTTCATGGCGCACCGGTTTGGAAAGGCGTGGTGGCGACCCTCCTTCATGTTGTCTTGGCCATCTTTTTTATGTTCGGCATGCTGGTTTTGAGCTGGCTCATCGTCATGCAGTCCGTCGTGGTGGGATGATCCAACTGACGCCGGGGTCGCGCCGCATTTTGAAACTCGCGCTAAGGCGGTCATCATGCTTCAACCCCATCCCCGGAGCCCATCCATGTTCCAGCAGATCCTGGATCAGTTGATCGAGCGTGTGCCCGAGGCGCTCGCGGCCACCTTTAGCGATCATGACGGCGAGCCCATCTGTACCCGCACGATCCAGGTGCCCAACGAGGCGCTGCAATTACTTGGCGCTTATCAACAGACAGTCAAACGACATCTCGCCCAAGCCATCGAGGAATTCGATCGCGGCGAGATCGAACAGATCGCTTTCGCCACGGCCGAACACTGGATCCTGATGATGGGCGCCACCGAAGGCTGCACCTTGGTGTTGATCCTCCACCGCGAAGGCATCCTGGGCCGCGCACGATTCGAGATGATCCGCGCCATCCAGTCCCTGAATAAAGAATTATAGAGAACGAAAGAAGGAGTCATCATGGAGCGCTTTATCGGCCTCTTGGGCATCGTCGTGTTCATGGCCATCGCCATCGCACTGAGCCGCCATCGCGGGAACATTCACTGGAAAACCGTGGGTTGGGGCATGGCCCTGCAATGGATTTTTGCGGTGGTGGTGTTAAAAGGCGTCTTCCTTTCAAAGGTGCTGGGATTCATTCCCTGGCCTGGATTCTGGCTTCACGAGGGCACGCCCGAAGCGCATTTCTATGGCCTGGGATGGATCATCCTGCTGCTGATGTTCACGCCCATGCTGCTGCGCCGTTTCGCGAGCCTTGAGAGCAAGCCGCTGAACTGGAGCATCTTTGGCGTTGTTGTCTATGCCCTCTTGTGGGGCAACCTTGTGGGTCGCACCTTCGACCGCATCCGCATCATCGTGCAGCACCTTATGGATTACTCCCACGACGGTGCCGCTTTCGTTTTTGGCCCTCTGGCAGATAGCGCCGCTGGTGGTCTTGGCGCGCCGGTGCTGGATTCCGCGCACCACATGATCGGCCGCATGGGGATGGTTTTCGCGTTCGTTGTGCTCCCCACGATCATTTTTGTGGCCAGTATTTTCGCGGTGCTCTACTACCTCGGCATCATGCAGTGGGTGGTGGGCGCCTGTGCGAAAGCCATGGGCCGCGTGCTCAAAGTCAGCGGCGCCGAAAGCGTCTGCGTGGCGGCTAGCATTCTCATGGGACAAACCGAAGCGCCGCTCACCATCCGGCCCTTTCTCTCAAGGCTCACGCGCTCAGAATTGATGGTCATCATGACCGCGGGCATGGCCCACGTTTCGGGCTCCATCATGGTGGCCTACGTGCAAATTGCTGGCGTGGACATCGTGCACCTCCTCACGGCCGTCATCATGACCGCGCCCGGCGCCGTGATGATCGCCAAGATTCTCGAACCCGAAGTGGAAGAACCCGAAACCCAAATGATCAAGGGCGAAGAACTGAAAGTGGACGTGCCCATCCACGATGTGAACATCATTGACGCCGCTGCCCGTGGTGCCTTCGAAGGTGGCTCCCTGGCCTTCAACGTCGCCATTATGTTGGTGGCCTTCATCGCGCTAGTGGCCCTGGCGAACGGCATCATCAAAGCCGCCTTCCCCGCCGCCAGCTTGGAGATGATCCTGGGTACGCTCTTCAAGCCCTTCGCCTTCCTCATGGGCGTGCCCTGGAAAGAAGCCGGAACCGTGGGTTCGCTGCTGGGCACCCGCATGGTGGTGAACGAATTCGTCGCCTTCATCCAGTTGGGTCAAATTCCAGTGGCCGACACCTCTGATGCGATCGCCAAGGCCATGGCGGCGGGCCTGCCCCACCTCAGCACCAAAGCCAAGCTCGTCTCCACCTTCGCCCTCTGCGGCTTCGCCAACTTCTCCAGCATCGCCATCCAGGTGGGCGGCATCGGCGCCTTGATCCCCGAACGCCGTGGCGACCTGGCGCGGCTGGGCCTAAAAGCCATGCTGGCCGGGACCCTGGCGAATTTTCTCAGTGCGTGCATTGCCGGGGTGTTGAGCTAAAAAACACTACGCGAAGGTAGCGAAGGGGAAAGAAGACCGCTAAGGAAAAGATGGGAAGTACAACGGATTCCTAACCGAGGCAGCCTCACACTCTCGAGGGATAGTGATGGAAAGTTCCGATAGAGATACCGATGCCATTGACCTGTTCAAGAAACATATCGCCACTTGGGAAGCAGCCTATTCCAATGTTGGCCTTAGCT
>JAYVXV010000143.1:0-6536 GCA_043784905.1 Holophagaceae bacterium
CGCACGCCGGCTTTCTTCATGAGCGAAATGATTCGGCCGGGCATGGACCCGATGTAGGTGCGGCGATGGCCGCGGATCTCGGCTTCATCGCGCACACCCCCCAACGAAAAACGCACAAAGGGCCGATTCAGGGCGCGAGCTATGCTGCGAGCAAGACTGGTCTTCCCGACCCCAGGAGGCCCCACAAGGCAAAGGATGGGACCGCGCAGGGGCGGCGGTTCGGGGCGTGCTTCACCGGCCTCAGGCAGGGGTTGTTGCTCGCGCAATTTCCGCATAACAGCTAGGTGTTCGAGGATGCGTGCTTTCACTTTCTCAAGGCCCGCATGATCCTCGTCCAGAACCGTTTCGGCTTCATCCAGATCAATGCGTTCTTCGGCAAGTTTCTTCCAAGGCAGTGCCAACAGCCAATCAAGGTAGGTACGGCTGACGGTGGCTTCGGCGCTTTGGGGCGGCATACCTTCGAGCCGATCCAATTCTTCGAGCGCTTTTTTTTCGGCCTCTTCACTCATCCCCGCGAGCAGGATTTGCTCACGCAATTTTTTGGTCTCGTCTTTACCGTCTTGCTTGCCAAGCTCCTGCTGGATGACGCGCATTTTCTCATTCAGGACGTACTGCTTGTGGTCCTGATCCATGCGGGCGCGGGTTTTTTCGTCCACTTCGCGTTCGATCTTGAAGCGGGTCCCGTCCATCTCCAGTAGTTTTTGGATCGCGTCTAGTCGAGGCTCGATCTCCAGCGCGTCTAGGATCGGCTGCTTTTCTTTCACGTCTGCAGGCACCAGTGCGGCGACTGTATCAATGGCCTTGCCCAGCGGAAGCTCGCGGATTTGATCCATGCTCAGCAATCTCGAAGCATCGGGATTACGACCGAGGAAAGCCTCGACACTGCGGCGGAAAGGCTTGAGCAAGGTCGCTTCATTTGAAACCGAGGGTGGCTCCTGAAGAATGGAAACTTCAGCCTGGATCGCTTCGCCATCGGTGACGAATCGTTCCAGCTTTACCCGAGCGATGCCCTTCACGCCCACCTTGAAATAGTCTTTAGGCAGTGCGATGAGGGATTCGACCAAGGCCAAGGTGCCGATCTCGAATAGATCCGCCGTCTCGGGCTCCTCGACCTTTGGGTCCCTTTGAGTTAGTAGCACCAGGTGGTCACCGGCCTTGATTGAGGATTCCAATGTCTTGACTGAAGATCGTCGTCCCACGACGAAAGGCACGCGGGCATTGGGAAACAGCACCATATCGCGGATGGGGATGGCGGGTAGGGTTATGCGCTTTTCAGAAAAGGTCACGAGAAGCTCCGTCACCCGGATGCACCAGGCATAGATCCATTGTATGAACCCCGCGCAAGTCCCCTGTCAGGTGCCTAATGCACTCGGATGTTCGCCATGTTGAAGCGCAGAATGCAGCCACCCTTTCTCGGGCTTCGTGGCTCTGAACCTTGCGTCAGCCTGCGGCGGAAATCGGTAGGCTTGGCAGGCCAAGCAGCTCTTCGACTTTTTGCCGGGTGAGACGCAGCGATTCGCGGTTTTCGCGTTCTTCACTGGGCATTTCGTACATGGGCTCGATGAGCACCTGCTCCAACAAATTGCGTAAGCCGCGGGCGCCTAGCTTGCGCGTCATGGCCTGGTCGGCGATGACGTCGAGCGCGCCGTCCTCGAAAGTAAGGTCCACATCATCCATATCAAAAAGGCGGATGTACTGCTTTGTCAATGCGTTCTTGGGCTCGGTGAGGATGCGTTTGAGGGCTGCCTTGTCCAAGGGTTCCAGGCCTGCGATGACGGGCATTCGCCCCACCAATTCTGGAATCAGACCGAACTTGATGATGTCCTCTGGCTCCACGAGCTTCAGCAGATGTTGGGTGTCTTCTTTCGATGAGACAGCCGCGCCGAAACCTACGGCTTTGGCGCGAACGCGCTGCTTGATGAGATCCTCGATGCCCACAAAAGCGCCCCCGCAAATGAACAGGATGTTGCTGGTGTCGAGCTGGATGAATTCTTGGTGCGGGTGTTTGCGCCCGCCTTGGGGTGGCACGTTAGCCACGGTGCCTTCCACCAGTTTGAGCAAGGCCTGCTGCACGCCTTCACCAGATACGTCCCGCGTGATGCTCGGGTTCTCACTTTTGCGACCGATCTTGTCAATCTCGTCAATGAAGACGATGCCTTTTTGGGCACGCTCCACGTCGTAATTCGCAGACTGGAGCAGCTTGGTTAGGATGTTTTCCACGTCCTCGCCCACGTAGCCCGCCTCGGTCAGCGTCGTGGCATCCGCCATAGCCAGCGGCACATCAAGCACCCGCGCCAAGGTCTGTGCTAATAACGTTTTTCCCGTTCCCGTGGGGCCGATGAGCAGGATATTGCTCTTGGCCAGCTCAACTTCGTCCTTGGGGCTGCCCACGCGCTTAGAGACGAGGATGCGCTTGTAATGGTTATAGACGGCCACTGAGAGACGTTTCTTGGCCTGGTCCTGACCGATGACGTAGTCGTTGAGAAAGCCCATGACTTCTTTGGGGCGAGCCAGACGCGTTTCTACGCGCCCCACAACGCGCCCTTGGCGACTCATGCGCATCTGGAGTTGGCCGGCATCTACGCACTCATTGCAGATGAATGAGAAACCTAGGGCCTCAGGGCCTGCCAGCATCTGCTCAACTTCACCCGCCGACTTGCCACAAAAAGAGCAGCGTTGGTCTTTTTTGATCTTGTTCATTGGGGGCCTCCCCGGGATGACCGTACGACTACTTTTTTTCTTACCTAGTTCTTTTTTGTTCATTTCTTTTTGGAGTTGACTTGATGGATGGTCATCAAGTTCAGCACTTCATAGCGCCGAGTGCCCGCAGGAATACGGACTTTGACCTCGGCACCTTCTTCCATGCCCACCAAGGCCAAACCGATGGGTGAGCTGATGCTCAACTGATCCTTGGCGGCGCCCAATTCTTCGGGGAGGACCAAGTGGTAGGTGACTTTTTCATCGGTGTCCAGATTCAGCAGCGTAACCCTGGAGCCATAAGCGACGCGGTCTTTGGGTAGCCGTGTGATGTCCAAGGTAGCGACTTCGGCGATGCGTTTTTCCATGGCCACGACTTTGGATTGGAACATATCGCGCTTGGAAAGCGCCTGCTCGTACTCGGCGTTTTCCGACAGATCGCCTTGACTCGCCGCACTGGCGATTTCTTTGGGGATCTCAATCAGCAGAGCTTGCTTGAGCTCTCTTAATTCGGTTTCCAGCTTGGCTAGGACATGCTTTGGCATCTCTTAAATCCATCATGAAAAGGGCGGTGGCCGTGGTTGGTTGCGGGTTGGCTACGCCAGGGGTGGAAACGCGGCGGAGTAGGATTCTACCCACTCCTTAGGCGGAACGGGGTGACCGTCCCGAGGTTGAGTCTTGAAGCGGCGGTGCATCCAGAACCACCAGCGGGGATCTTGGCGGATTTGATCTTCGATGCGACGGGCCATCATTTGAGTCGCCACCCACACATCGCGATCCAAATCACCGGTGCGGGGAATGTGAAATGGGGCCTCGAATTTCACCAAAATGCTGCCATCAGGTTCGGGCCGACTGAAGACAGGAAGGACGGGCAAATCAAATTTCACCGCGAGGGTTCCCGCCGTGAGAAAGGTGGAGGCCCAGCGCCCCATGAACGTCACGAAAGCGCCCATCCCAAGCGCGTCCTGGTCCATAAGAAAACCCACGCCCCGACCCTGTTTGAGGGCCTTGAGCGAACCACGAACACCCCCATCTTTGGAGATCACGTCATTGCCGAACCGTGTACGGAGCCTCGTCAATTCAGGTTCTAGCAGAGGATTGTCGAGCTCGCGTGCGATGACCGCGAGGCTGCGCCCATGGCGGCTTTGAGCCAGGGCGATGGCCTCCCAATTCCCGTAGTGACCGGTCAACTGGATGAAACCTTTACCTTCGGCCATCGCGGCATCGAAATGCTCCAGACCTTCCACTTTTACAAGGGCGTCCAATTCCACAGGGTCTGCATGCATCAAAGGAATGCTGGACAAAAGCAGCGCTCCGAAATGGCGGAACGAGGCCCGAACGACGGCGCGAGCTTCGACCTCAGAGAGTCCGAGATCTGAGGCCTGAATGTTTTCCAGAGCCACATGGCGGTGGCGCCGATCGAGGTGAAAAGCCAAACTGCCAAGCCCTTGGCCAACCGCTTGCACCGTGGCTTTGGGAAAGGCCGAGAGCAGGCGGTCGAAGGCCTTGTAGAGCCGGAACTCCAAGCGATGGCGGAAGGTGGGTTCAGAGTGTCGTGGCATAAAAAAGGGCGCCTCGGGGGACCGAGGCGCGATGGTTTAAGTTTACCCCGGAAGTCGGAGCGTTGGCACCAACCTAACGTTTGGCCTAACGTTTGGTGCTTATTTTTCCACACGGGACAGCGGCATGGTCATGCAGCGCGGGCCACCTCGGGCGCGGGACAATTCTCCGCTCTCCAGGAGGATTAAATATTTTTTTCGATCCAACAGGTTGATGTTGGGATCTGCCAGTAGTTCTCGGGCCGCCAGTATGCGATAGCCTTTCTTCGATAGTTCTTCGGCGGTGGCAACATTGCGGCTGTAGCTGACGATCACGCCCGGAGCCAGGGCAAAGGCATTGGCGCCATCTGTCCACTGCTCCCGCTGCTGCTTGATGTAGTCGTTGCCACCGCAAAAAATCGGTTTCAATTCGATGCCGACTTCTTTCAAGGCCGTCAGTAAATTCGGCCGCGTGGTGAAGCGCAACTCGTCATGGCGCAAATCAATTTTCACGACGTTCAATAACTCCCGTGAGCCATCGGTGAAATAGGGCGGATACACCAAACACTCGTGAACGTTGATGCGGGTGAAGATGGTGTCCAGATGCATCGCGCTGCGTTTCTTCGGCATCAGTACCATCAGCAAGGTCTCGAAAGTTCCTTCGCCGCGTCGGAAATCCTGCCGCAGATTTTCAGCCAGGATATGGATGGCATCGGTGGTGGTGCGCTCGCTGCATCCCACCGCCAACACCTTGTCTGAAAGCACCAGCGTGTCACCGCCTTCGAGGCTCTGCGGCACCTTGATCTCGCCCTTGATGAGCGGCGTCACCTGATCGAACCACTTATCGTTGTCGGTGAGGTGTTGGAAGCGCGGATGGAATTTGAATACGTAGCTGAGGATCAAGGGCTCCCGTTGCCGGGCCCAGGTGGCCATGGCGTTCACGCAGTAACCATCGCCCACTACCGCCGCCGGATCACGCATGAACAACAGGTTCGGGATGGGATTCAGCATGTAGTCAAACTCGCGTTGCCAGTGGGTCTGAAGCTGCATGTCCGGCCAAGGAAGACCGCAAATGACCGACGCGGCGGCGTCACCATGACTCATGTCCCGCAGCTTGTTGCAGGTGGCGTCCGGCAGATCCACCAGGCGGCGAAGATCTTCGATAAAGGCCAGCTTCACGCCCTCCCCAGCCAGAGATTCAGCAAAGAGATCCTGGATGTCTAACACCTCTTCAGCCACGCGGGAAAGCACTTGGCGAAACTGGCGATGCTCGCTGCGCGCCGCGCTGCCAAACAGGATGTCGTCGAAGAGCAGCTTCTCCATCATGCCCGGCACCATCAGGTCAACTTCTGGGCCAGGGCTATGCACCACCACCTGCTTGAGCCGGTGGATTTCCGAAAAAACAGAGAGTTGAATGGGCTGCATGAGTTTCCTCTGCCGTCTATATGGATTCGATCACGGATTGGAAACCATCAAGGGTAGCAGGCTAGGGAGACATCCAAGGTACACGAGCAGATGCTTGCCTCCATAGATGCCCGTCAGTACACGTTCCACGATAAGCCCCCACCGTCGTCACAGGGTTCTTTCTTGCGGCATATCCAGGCGGGCGATACCCTTGGAATTCAGCTCATTTTCAAGGGCCTCAGCCCCCCACAAGGAGAATTCCATGACCGCATTCGTCACCCAGCCTGCCCCGGATTTCAAGGCCGCCGCCCTCGTCAACGGTGAATTCAAAGAAATTTCCCTGTCGGACTATAGGGGCAAGAAAGTGGTTTTGTTTTTCTACCCGTTGGATTTCACCTTTGTGTGCCCCACAGAGATCCTGGCTTTCAGCGACGCCATTCAAGAGTTCAAGGCCCGCAACACCGAAGTGATCGGCGTGAGCGTGGACAGCAAGTTCAGCCATTTCGCCTGGTCCCAGATGGACCGCAAAGAAGGCGGCATCAAGGGCATCACATTCCCGTTGGTGGCAGACCTCAACAAGACCATCGCAGCGGATTATGGTGTGCTGCTGCCCGCGGGCATCGCCCTGCGCGGCCTGTTCATCATCAACAAGGACGGCGTCCTGAAGCACATCACCGTCAACCACAACGACCTGGGCCGCAACGTGGAGGAAGTCCTGCGCCTCCTCGACGCCGTAGACTTCAGCGAAGAGTACGGCGAAGTCTGCCCCGCCAACTGGAAGAAGGGCGAAAAGGCCATGAAGGCGAACACCGCCGGTCTCAAGGAATGGACCGCAAGCAAATAAAAGGATGTACTCATCCAAACACCGAGAGCGGGCGCCGAAAGGCGCCTGCGGTG
>JAYVXV010000144.1:0-6524 GCA_043784905.1 Holophagaceae bacterium
TCGCCAGAGTTGCCGGGGAATTTGCGTTGGCTCGATACGGAGGGTTGGGTCGAGATTTTTGAGGCCACGGGCGCTCATTCTGAGTTGGCTTCATGGCCCGATGCCTGGCTGCTCATTGACGCATCGGAACCTCATCGCTTGGGTACGATGCACGCAGCGTTTGAAGCCACTCAAGCTCCTCGGGCCTGCCTGGACCACCATTTGAAGGAAGCTCCCCAGGGGTTTGAATTCGAATTCACAAATCCTGCGGCCACCGCCAGCGGCGAGCTGGTCTATGATCTCGCGGTGCCTCGCATGGGACTGCCTTTGCCTCCTGCTATGGCCGAGGCTCTCTATGTTTCGCTGATCGCAGATACGGGCAATTTCCGATTCTCCAATTCCACCGCTAAGGTGCATCGCATGGGCGCTCAACTCATCGAGCAGGGGGTGCTCCCGGCCCGGGCCTACCAACAAATTTTCCTGCAAGACACCCCTTCAAAACTGAAGCTGTGGGGGCGGGCTCTGGAGCGCATGAGGCTTCTGGGAGATGGCGCTTTCGGGCTATTGGTCATCAGTGCAGGTGATATGAAAGCCTGTGGCGCGACCCATGAAGATCTGGATGAATTGGTGCAGCAGCCCACCCGATTGGCCACGGTGGAAGTGGCGGGCCTGCTTTACGAATCGTCAGATGGCCGCATCAAACTTTCATTGCGATCCAAAGAAGCGGTGGATGTGAATGTTGTTTGTAAATTATTTGGTGGAGGTGGTCATCGTCTCGCCTCTGGAGCCAAGCTGGACGGGCCTTTGGATCTCGCCCAAGCCCGCGTTGAAACCGCCGTACTGGCCCAGCTCGAAAAAGATTTGTCACGAATCGTCCCCACGTGAATCAGATGTTTGAACACGTATTGGGGATTGCGCTGATCCCCACCTTTCAGGAATCCTGAAGACTCTGTGAGTCCTTGATGTCCAAAGAATGTAGCAACGCCCCCAAGCTTGATCTCGTCCAGAAATTCGAGACGGAGTCGGTGCCCTTCGTAGCCAAGGCCGATCTACCCTCGGTCTATGGCAAGTTCACCGTCTATGGATTTCTGGAGAAGGCCACGGGTAAAGAGCACCTGGCGGTCGTTTCAGGTGACATTGACAGCCGCAAACGTATCAACGTGCGCATTCATAGCGAGTGCTTGACGGGCGAAGTGCTGGGCAGCCTGAAATGCGATTGTCGGCAGCAACTAGAATCGGCCTTGCGTTACATCAGCGAGCACGGCGGCATGGTGCTCTATCTGCGGCAAGAAGGACGCGGTATTGGCTTGTTGAACAAGCTTAAGGCCTACGCGCTCCAGGAGCAGGGTCACGACACCGTGGAAGCGAACCATATATTGGGCTTCGCCGATGATCTGCGCACCTACAATTCAGCCATCGAGATGCTTCGTTTTTTTGGCATCCACAAAGTACGCCTGCTTACTAACAATCCCAAAAAGATTCAGGCTCTCGAAGATGCGGGTATCGAAGTCATGCGTGAGGCCCATCAGCAGGCCAGCAACCCCCACAATCTTCGCTATCTCAAAACCAAGGCCAAGAAGAGCGGCCATATGTTGAGTTTTCGAGAAGAGGCGCTTTAGATTTTTTTCGGCTTTCAGTAGAAAAAACCGGAACCGCCAATGACGCGAAGGGAAACCATTCGTAGAGGATGGCAGTTCACCGTTGAAGGTGCCGAAAGAGGGAGGGTGAGCACTGCCTCGCGCTCACCCAGCACAGACTATCTCTGTGCCCCTGAGGTGAGTTTTCTTTTCTCTTTGAATGCTAATCCGTATCAGGCGTGGTTGAAAAATCTCTCGCCAAGCGCAGCCCCGAGAATTGCCATCTTGCGCCAGGCGGGAAAAAATTGCGGTAGGTGGGTCGGACGTGATCTTTAGGCGTGGCATGGCTTCCGCCACGCAACACCATTTGGCCGCTCATGAACTTGCCGTTGTACTCACCTACGGCACCCTTATCTGCTTGGTATCCGGGGTAGGGCAGGTAGGCACTTTGGGTCCATTGCCAGACCTTTCCAAACATGTGGGAAAACCCTTTTACGCTTGAAGCCCATTCCCACTCGGCCTCGGTGGGTAATCGAACCCCAGCCCAACGGGCATAGGCATCTGCTTCAAAATAGCTGAGGTGGCAAACCGATTCGGTGGAGATCAGGGGCTGCTCGCCGTGCAGGGTGAAAACCTGCCATTCGCTTTCTGTTTTGCGCCAATAAAGCGGCGCCTGCCAACCGCCGATGGACCTCGCATCCCAGCCTTCAGAAAGCCACAGTTCTGGTTTGCTGTAGCCGCCGTCCTCGACAAAGGCTTGATATTCGCCACACGTCACCGGACGCGAAGCCAGCTCAAAGGCGTTCATAAAAACTTTGTGGCGAGGCCCTTCATTGTCGAAGGCGAAACCGTTTCCGTCATGACCGATTGCACGCAGGCCTTCTTCAAAAGGAATCCAATCCAGCGGCGGGGGTGGGTCAATGGTGGGCATTTGCTCCGGCAGATAGCTGGGACGAATGGGTTGTGTCCCGAATAGGTATTTGACGTCCGTTAGGATCAATTCCTGATGTTGCTGTTCGTGATTCAAGCCGAGTTCGACGAGACCGAGACAGGAGCTAGGGGAACTCAAAAGCAGGGATTCCATTGCAGCATCCACATGGCGGCGATAGGCATGGATGTCCTCCAACGATGGGCGCGTCAGCAGGCCTCGCTCGGCGCGTGGTTGGCGCTCACCAATGGCGTTGTAGTAGCTGTTGAAGAGGTATCCGTAGGCGGCGTCGAACATTTGGTAATTTTTTGCATTCGGTTTCAAAATGAAGGTCTCGAAAAACCAGGTCGTGTGTGCCAAATGCCATTTGGTGGGGCTCGCATCGGGCATGGCCTGCACCACCTGATCCTCAGGCGTTAACGGCGCGGTGAGATCCACCGTGTGTTGGCGTATGGCGCGGTAGCGTTCAAGGAGTTGGGTCAAACCGCTCGCTCCTTGCCGAAGACTCGGTCCAATACGAGGCCCGCGGTTTCTTCGATGCTGCGTCCCGTGACATCCAGGACGGGCCAACGGCGATGCAGCTTGAATACCCCTTCGGCGTAACTAAGTTCATCCAAAATGCGACCCATGTCGCTGTAGCTATCGGCGCTGCCCTTGGCGCCAAGTCGTGAGAGACGGTGGAGGCGGATTTCCTGGAGCCGATCGGGCTGAATGGTGAGGCCCACGATGCGGCCTTGAGGAATTTCGTCCAGCTCTTTTGGGACAGGTACACCGGGCACCAGCGGCACGTTCATCACGCGGTGACCTTCCATGGCCAAGTACATGGAGAGCGGCGTCTTGCTAGTGCGGGAGAGGCCCACCAGCACGATGTCTGCATCGGGGATGCCCGTGAGATCTGCGCCATCGTCATACTTCAGCGCGAACTCGATGGCCTCGATGCGTTTGAAATAGCGGTCGCCCACCGCGTGAAAAAGTCCCGGCCTTTCATCAGGCGTTTCTCGTAAATAAAGCCCGAGCGTATCCAAAAGGTCGCCGAAGAGATCAACATGGGTGAGTCGGAGTTCCGCGCATCTTCGATCCAGAAAAAAGCGTTGATCCCGGCTGACGGTGGTGTGGACAATGACGGCACGCTTTTCTGAAGCAAGCTGAAGGATGCGTTCCAGATCCTCTTCGGTGCGCACGTTTTGGAATCGCCGCACCAGAGATTCATCTCCCGAATGGAACTGAGTCAAGGCAGCGGCCACCATGCGCATGGCGGTTTCGCCGGAGCCCCCGGACAGGATGTAGATGGGATGGCGATCCATGGCTAAAGGTTATCGGATTGCATCCACCCCGTCCGATTTTAGAGACCTTACATGGGTCAGGCATCAGGCATCAGGCTTCGGGCCTCATTGTTGTGGGTGGTGCCTTGCACCGGGAGGAATCAACAACGAAGCCTATGTCTGATGCCCGAAGTCTGGAGCCCGCCCTTCAAGGCGCGTAGGCTGAAGGAAGCTCCCATGAAATCCACCTCCGCTGAATCGCTCCTTGCCCTGGCCATTCCGGGAAGCATGGTGTTGTTTGGATTGACCATCGCCGCCATTCGCTATTTCCGCAGTCGGCGCCGCCCGCCGGGCGATCCCGAGGAATTGGTACTGGGTGCCGTCAGCCGCAGCCTTCAAGAGCGTGGGCAGTTGGCGGCCACCTTGGGGCAGCTGCGGACCGTCCACGAAAAGCTGCTGGACGCGCTGCCATTCGGTTTGCTCTGGGTGGATCAACACCACATAGTCCGGGCGCTGAACGCCATGGGCTGCGAATTGCTGGGGGTGAAACCGGGGGTCGTGGGACTCGAAGCCACCTTTGTGTTGGAGCCCTTTCCATGGTTGTTAGAAGGTCTCCACCAGAAACCGGGCCCCGGATGGCGCTGCGAAGGCTCTGGACGAAGATGGCGCCTTCGCCGGGTGGAGGCTCCAGATCAAGTGGGAGCGCTGCTCTCGTTTGAAAACATTACGGAGCAAGAAGCCGAAGACCGCCGCCGCCAATTGCGCGAACGCTTCGCGGAATTGGGGGAGATGACCGCAGGCGTGGCACATCAACTCAAGAACGGCCTCGCGGTGCTGAAGGGCCATGGCCAGTTATTGCAGCGCGCGGGCCACGAAGAAGTGGCAAAAGATCTTCTGGATGAAGTGGATGAACTGCATCGAGTCATTCAGAAATTTCTTCAGTGGGCCAAGCCTCTGGAGCCGGAGTACGCGGAAACGAAATTGGAGGAAGTGATCGCTGCGGTCATCGCGGACCTAGAAAAGCGGCCTTTGAGTCAGGGGCGGACCCTGACCTACGAAGGCCGGGGACTCGCCATGGCCGATCCGATGCTCTTGCATCAAGCGTTGGTAAATCTGCTAGAAAATGCCTGCCAGGCCACACCTCGCGGTGGTGAAATTCATGTGGTCGTCGAAGATAGCCGCATCCAGATTTTAGATCAGGGCCCCGGTATGGGCGAGGAAACCGTGGTGCAGATGCTCCGTCCTTTTGAAAGCGGAAGGCCTGATGGAACGGGTCTCGGGTTGCCCCTCGCTTTGAAATGGATCAATGCTCAAGGCGCCGATTTACGATTCGAAAAGCGTGAAGAAGGCGGGACGAGGGCTGAGATTTGGTGGTGATTCAGGGATAGGTAATGCAGGTACGAGGTGGTGAGGTATGAGGGATGAGGTCCATATTGACCGCGCCGCAGGCGCGAACCTTTTTCACCTCATACCTCATCCCTCGTACCTCATAACCTGGATTTACCTCACCCCTCGTACCTCATAACCTTTTTACCTCGTACCTCATACCTCGTACCTCATAACCTAGAGACATGCGCATTGCTCTCCTTCAACTGAACCAACGTCTCGGCGACGCGGCCTCGAATGGCTCGGCCATCGAGACGGCCTACGCCAAGGCTGTCCAGGGCGGGGCGGAGTTGGTGGTGACGCCAGAGCTGGCGGTGTGTGGTTATTTGGCCGAGGATCGCCAATGGGAAATTGGTCTGCGATCCCGCGTGGCGGCTGAATCTGTGCGATTGGCGGCGTTGACCGGGCCGGTGCCTTTGGTATTCGGAACCTTCAGTCCCGCGTCTTCGGGGCGCCTCTATAACGAATTGTGGTGGTGCGAGAACGGAGCCGTGCGCCAGGTCGTTCGCAAACGATTGCTGCCCACTTACGATGTGTTTGAAGAACATCGCTGGTTCGAGGCTTCCACGGAAATACCGTCGCTCATCGAACATCGGGGCCATCACATCGGCCTTTCGGTTTGCGAGGATCTATGGGCGGATTCAGAACTCAGCGGCGCATCCATTCGCTATGCCTGCGACCCCATTGAAGATCTCGCCAAACAAGGCGCCACGCTCATTCTCAACGCGTCTGCCAGCCCCGCGACCTTGGGTTCTTGGCTGCCCAATCAGAAGCGGGTGCCCTGGTCTGTCCCTTCAAAAGAACAGCAGCGGAAGCGACTCATTCAAGGTCTAGCGGAAAAACATAAGGTGCCGCTGGTTTATGCGGATCGCGTGGGCGCCGATAGCTGGCTGCTCTTCGATGGCGGATCCTGCCTGGTGCGGCCTGATGGGCGCTGGCAGGGCGGTGAGCGATTCAAAGAAGGCATCGTGTGGGTGGACACCGAGGCGGCTGGAAGTGAGTGGCCCTCTGAACCTAATGAAGGCGCCTGGCTCCGCGATGCCCTGCGCATGGGCTTGAGGGACAACCTGGCAAAGCAAGGGCTGGAAGCCGTGGTCATCGGCCTTTCCGGCGGCGTTGACAGCTCCGTGGTGGCGGCCATGGCGGTGGAGGTATTGGGGCCCGAACGGGTCATGGGCGCGGCGTTACCCACGCGGTATTCCAGTGCCGAAAGCTTGACGCTGGCAACGGATCAAGCCGCGCGATTGGGCATTCCTTTTTTGACCTTGGATGCGGACGCAAGCTACGCAGGCGCGATGGCCTCGCTTCACTCGGCCTTCCCCAACCGGGCCTTTTCACGCACCGACGAAAATTTGCAAAGTCGCTCGCGGGCTGCGCTTCTCATGGCCCTTA
>JAYVXV010000145.1:0-6513 GCA_043784905.1 Holophagaceae bacterium
GTTTAGGATTGATGGTGCTCATGGAGCCTCCTGATAGAAAAGCAAGGGGATTACCTGGATCAGAAATTCTGATGGGGTAATTGGAGATGAAAACGAAAAGCTAAAGAGGAAAGAGAGAAGAGCGATTGTTCAAATTTTCTCAAGGTCAATTGTTCCTGAAACAGATTACTTAAACAAGAAAATTTGAAAAGGGCTTTCCAGCTTGGCCTGACTGGCATGTGCCAGGAGGCCGAAGATGGAAGGTTGTGGGAGTGATTTTTGGGTAGGTTCACTTTGAATCGGCCCGATGTACCTATGTCGGATTTCAAGAATGCCTCGAAAAAGATGATTCCGCACGTAAAAGTTATCAATCGGATTCAAGATGAATCCTGTTTCGCTAACAATTCGCTAGCGAGGTCTGCCATTTTGACGATCAAGCCCCGTTTAGGGGCCTGGTGTCATGTTCATATCTATCGCGTCAAAGCGGAGCAAGTTTGGTACCAAATTATACTTCAAAGGGTGCTTCTGGTTTTGATACGGGCTATTTGATGAGTCCGATCTCCCGCAACCTCTGCATCAGAAAAGCGTGGCTGGCGATGGGCTCAAACATTTTCTGTTCACCCGGCCCAAGCAGGCTGTCGGGGCAATCCAGCAAGACATCGGGCCGAGGGTGACAAAAGAAGGGCATGGAGTAGCGCACTTTGTCAGGGCTGTCGGGATTCACCACGCGATGGGTGGTGCTGGGGATTTTTAGGTTCACATGGCGACTCAGCATATCGCCAGCGTCCGCCACGATCTCACCCGCCAGACCGTCCACCGAGTGCCACTTGCCATCCCGATCTAAGAGCTCAAGGCCGCTTTCCGTGGCCGCCGGAAGCAGGGTGATGAGGTTGATGTCCTCGTGGGCCGAAGCCCGCACGCCACCTTGAATGTAGCGATCCTTGAGGGCTGGATAGTGGATGATGCGCAGGATGGAATTGCCGTGGGTGACCATATCGGCGAGGCTGCGCTCGGGCAACTCAAGGTAGAGCGCGATGGCTTCTAGCAAGGTGCCCGCGCATTCTTCCAGGGCGCGGTACAGCGCCAGCGTGTGGGGCTTGAAGCCCGGGATCTCGGCGTTCGGCCAGATGTTGTCGCCGTAGATGGCGTGCAGCCCGTGAAATGCCGGGCCGTCCGGCAGCTCCTGCCCCACGTGCCAGAATTCCTTGAGGTCACCGACCGGATTGTCCTTGGCGTGTTCTGAGCCGAAGGCCGTGAAGCCCCGGGCCCCACCACTGCCCGGGAGCAGGTATTTGCGCTTGATGTCCTCCGGCAGCGCGAAGAATGCTTTGGCGGCATCGTAGGCGCCGTCCACATCCTGCTTGGTGACCTTGTGCCCCGCCACCTTGACGAAACCCGTGTCTTTCAGGCTCGCCCCCAGCACGCGGATGAACTCGGCGCGGTCACGCGAAGTTCCCTCGCTGAATTGGGATAGGTGAACGGTTTCGACATGAAAAGTGGATGTGGTCATGGGGCACCCGTGAATGGAAAGGGCACCCAGTTTAGCGCTGGGTGCCCTCCACCGGATTCATTAATGCGAAACCTCAGCTCCCGACGGCCTTCAATCCCAGCTTCTCGCGGATCTGGGTTTCGACTTCGTCGGCGAGCTCGGGGTTGTCTTGAAAGAGCTTTTTTACGTTTTCGGCGCCCTGTCCCAGGCGGCTTTCCTTGTAGCTGTACCAGGAGCCGCTTTTTTGGATGATCTCCAATTGGGTGCCCAGCTCCACCAGCTCGGAGGTTCGGCTGATGCCTTCGCCATACATGATGTCGAAGGTGGCGACCTTAAGGGGGGGCGCGACCTTGTTCTTCACGACCTTTACTTTGGTCTTTTTGCCGATGACAGAGCTGTCCTCGTCCTTGACGGCAACGAGTGGGTCGTTTGTGTTGCCCTTGATGCTCTGGATGCTGCGGACATCGAGCCGCACAGATGCATAAAACTTAAGCGCGTTGCCGCCGGTGGTGGTCTCGGGGCTGCCGAACATGACGCCGATCTTCATGCGAATCTGATTGATGAAAACCACACAGGTGTTGGTCTTGCTGATGGTGCCGGTCATCTTGCGGAGCGCCTGAGACATAAGGCGGGCTTGCAGGCCCACGTGGGTGTCGCCCATCTCGCCGTCAATCTCAGCCTTGGGAACCAGCGCCGCCACCGAGTCAATGACGATGATGTCGAGTGCCCCACTGCGAACCAATTGATCGCAGATTTCCAGAGCCTGCTCGCCACTATCGGGCTGGCTGATGAAGAGGTTGTCCACGTCTACCCCGAGCTTGCGGGCGTACTCGGGATCCAGTGCGTGTTCGGCGTCAATGATCGCGGCCAGGCCGCCTTTCTTTTGGGCCTGAGCCACCATATGGAGGGCGAGGGTGGTCTTGCCGCTGGCTTCGGGGCCATAGATTTCAACGACGCGGCCTTTGGGGACCCCCCCCACGCCCAGCGCTGAATCCAGGCTAATGGAACCCGTGGAGATGACTTCGATGCCTTCGGCATTCGACATACGATCGCCGAGCTTCATGATGGAGCCCTTGCCGAAAGCTCGTTCGATATCGGCCAAGGTGCGGTTGAGGGCTTTTAGGCGTTCGTCTTGTTCGGTGCTGGCGGCCATGGGGCGCTCCTGCGATTGAAAAGAAGTATGGATGATCCGACTCCGCTCGGAGTCGCTGCGAAAAAGATGGCGGTGCGCCCTGCGACGGCCCTATTCAGGAACTGGACCAAATCGGGGGGCGATAAGACAAGGATGCGACCAATAGCGAAAAAAACAAGAAAATATTTCAAGTCATGTCAGGGAATCGAGATTTACCTTCCGCCCTCGCCATGTGTTCACGCCCCGAATGCGATCCCAGAAGGCCCAGAGCATTCCCGAAGCGAGAATCAATCCATTCACCGGCCAGAAAACCCAGACCCAATCCATCGGTTTGGCCGTGATGCGTTGAGAGGCATCCCCTGCGATAACGGGCGTAAGCAACCAAATAAGGAAACCAAGGATGGGATGGCCCACAAAAGGCAGCCACAAGGGGGAAAAGTAGGTCGCCAATAATAAGGGCGTGAGCACCGGGATGAGCCACCAGCCGGGCAGCGCCGCCGTATTCTTCCGCATCCCACGTACCAGATCCACCAAGCCGTGGTACATCCGCAGGTGCAACATGGGGCCGCCGCAGGCCATGCGATTGGTGTAGCCCACTTTTTTAACGCGGCGCGCCAGCATCATGTCGTCCACGGCCTCCAGCGGTGCGGCCGCATGGCCACCCACCGCGTCATAGACCACCCGCTTGATGAGCGTAAAAGCGCCGATGCCCGCGAAGGCCGGATGTTTCGGATTCGGGACCTGATGCGGGGGCACCAGGATGAGAAAGCCTGGTACCGCGAGCGGGACCGCCACCCGTTCCCAGAAACTCACCGCATCCACCGCGAAAAGCAGGGCCAGGATGTCGGCGGGCTGATCATCGAGAAAGGCGAAGGCGCGGCGAAGCAGATCTGTCGTGACGTGAACATCGGCATCCACAAACAGCAGCCACTGCGCGTTGAGGGCTTCGGGTTGCTGCACCGCCAAATGCAGCGCGTGATTTTTGCCGAGCCATCCGGTCGGTAATCGGTCATTGCGAATCACACGCAATCGGTCCGGATGCTGAAGGGCGCGTTCGGCGAGAATTTCGGTGGTGCCATCCGTGGACCCATCGTCTACGACGAGGATGCTGAGATCCGGGTAGTCCTGCGCCAACCAGGAATCCAGCGCGCCGCCGATCTGGTTCGCCTCATTGCGAGCGGGAATGCAAAGGCACACCGGACCATGGGAACGAGGTGAGGCCGCGACTTCGGGAAGGTGTGGAAGCTTGGACGAATTGCGATGGAGCACACCGAGCATCGTCAACATGCCCCCGCCAAAGATCCAGGCTGTCCAATCCATCCAATGCATCCAATGCATTCCCATAGGATGGCCGATGGATCGGTATTCTGGTTGCTCTTAGGATCCCTCATGCTCAGCCAACTCTTGCCCAATCGCCGCGACTTTCCCGTTGATGATCCGATCTTTGCGCTCAATTCCGAGGCCCAGAGCCGCGCCGCCAAAGGGGAGCCCATCATCAATGCCACGGTGGGCGCCTTGCTGGATGACAACGGCCAGTTGGTGGTCCTGGACACGGTGATGGAGCTTTGGCAGGACTTAAGGTCCAAAGAAATTGCGCCTTACGCACCCATCGCGGGGGATCCTGCTTTTCTGACGGCCCTCGTTCAGCGGTACTGGCCGGAGCTTTCCCATCACGGGACCGGCTGCGCCACACCCGGTGGCAGCGGGGCTTTGGCGCTTTCTGTCCGCAACTTTCTAGAGCCTGGCCAAGCCCTGCTGACCCTTGCACCCTACTGGGGGCCCTATGGCACCATCGCCCTGGAGAACGGCGCGCACCTGGAGACTTTTCCCTACCCGGAACCCGGCCATGTCATGGACGCAATGGCCTTCATGCAAAAAGCCGAAACCTTGATCCGCAAACAGGGCCGCCTGCTGATCTGGCTCAATGATCCCTGTCACAACCCCACCGGGCGTAGCGCCAGCCCCTCAGGCCGGGCGGGGATATTCGAGGTGCTCCGAGAGCTTTGCCATTTGGGGCCCATTACCCTTCTCCTGGATCTGGCCTACCTCGAATACACCGCCAATCCCGATGAGGTGATGGAAGCTTTACGGGATTACGCGGCCTTTGCGAAAGAGGGCAAGGTACTCGTGGGCGCATCCCTTTCGGTGTCCAAGGCGCTCACGCTCTATGGTGCGCGGGCGGGTGCTTTGGTATTCCCGTGGACTCGAGATGCACCGCTGCAAGCGGCGTTGGCCATGTCCTGCCGGGGGATTTTCTCCAACGCACCCAGGGCTCCGCAATCGCTGGTGGTGAACCTTGCCAGGGATGGGAAAGCTCAAGGGAGGCTCGCCGATGAGCATCGCCATTGGTCCCAAAAACTCCAAGTTCGTGCCCAAGCCCTGAGCGACGCACTAAGAGCAGAAAAGCTACCAGGCATTCCGTGGCAGGGTGGGTTCTTCGTGACCCTCAACCTTGAAAACCCGAAAGCCGTAGGGAATCGCCTAAAGGAGCGGGGCGTTTTCGTGGTGCCCATGCCGGAAGGATTGCGCGTAGGCATCTGCGGCATGAAGGCCGAGGACGCTCAGAAATTTGCCGCAGCCTATAAGGAATCGCTGTAGACATCTCTCTCGGACCCGCTATTCTAGGGGGCTACGGGCGTATAACTCAGCGGTAGAGTGCTACCTTCACACGGTAGAAGTCCCAGGTTCGAATCCTGGTACGCCCACCAACCAAGGCCCTGATCTCCCAATCGGGGCCTTGTTTTCGTAAGCGAGGAACCCATGGCCTTCATCAACGCCAGCCAACTTCGTGGCGGCATGATCATCAACTTTGAAAACGAGCTTTGCCGAGTCATCTCGGTGGAGCACCAGACCCCCGGCAACCTACCCGCCCGGGTGGTCACCAAAATGAAGCGGCTCAAGGACGGCATCAATCGCGAGAACCGCTTTGGGTCCTCGGAAAAAGTGGACCGTGCGGAGCTTGAGCAGCACGCCATGGAATTTCTTTACGAGGACAGTGGCCATCTGATCTTTATGAACAACGAGACTTACGAGCAACTGGAAGTGAGCAAGGATGTGCTCGGCGACGATATGGATTTCCTGGTTCCAAACATGGAAGTGGAACTGGAATTCTATGAAAATCAGCCCATCTCGGCGACGCTACCGCCCAGTGTCGTGCTTGAAATACTCGAGACGGATCCCGTGATGAGGAACGCCAACGCCACGGGCAGTTACAAGCCCGCCAAGATGGGAAATGGCATCATCGTCGGCGTCCCGCCTTATATGGAAGCCGGAGAAAAGATTCGCGTGAACACCGTGGATCGCACCTACATGGAGCGGGTGAAGTAGACCTCGCCAAATGCACGGACCGAGCAGGGCCCCGCAGATGTGGGGCCCTGCTCCATTTCTGCCTCAGGCCTCGTAAGATGTCCTGACATGCCCAACACCGCCCTCAACCTCCACAGCATTCCCTTTCTCTCCGGCCTGCCGACTGCCTTGGCGAAAGAGCTGGCTTCATTGTCGGAGCTACAGCGCTTCGAGGACGGTCAGCGAGTATTCCAGCAAGGGGAGCACATTCCCGGTGTTTTTGTGGTGGCCACGGGCGCACTGAAGGTCTACCGGACCGATGGCCGAGGCCATATCCAGGTTCTGGATTTCATCCGACCCGGGCAATGTGTGGGTGAGGTCCAGGTCTTCGACAAGGGTCCCATCGCCTCCACCGCTGAGGCTCATGGTGACAGCACCTGCTGGCTCATTCCCGCAGAGCCGCTGCATCACATCGCCCACCGCACGCCGGAAGTGGCCGAAGTTCTCATCCAACATTTCGCCGCCAAGGTGAGGCACTTGGTGGATCTGGTGGATTCCCTCAGCCTCCATAGTGTCCCCGAGCGCGTAGCCCAACTCATCCTGGAAGCCCATGAAAGCAAGCCGGAAC
>JAYVXV010000146.1:0-19335 GCA_043784905.1 Holophagaceae bacterium
CCTCGTCACATGCGTTCTTCGCGCCATGACATACCCGTGGCACACTTGGAGCCTCGCTGATTTTGCGCGGAGCCGCCAACCCATGACTGATGCCTGCACCATCCTGACGACCTGCGGAAGCGAAGAGGCTGCCCTCACCATCGCCGCAGCCGTAGTGGACCAAGGCTTTGCCGCGTGCGTGAACATTCTTCCAAATGTGAAAAGCTATTACTACTTCAAGGGCGAAACTCATCTTGATGAAGAAGTCATGCTCATCATCAAAACCACCGTGGAGCTATTCCCCAAAGTGTCAGAGGTCATCACCGATCTGCACACCTACGAGGTGCCCGAAATTTTAATGATCCCGGTGCAGGAAGGCAGCGCGCCTTTCTTGGAGTGGGTCCGCGATAGCGTGCGCAGGCTGGTTTAGGCTTTGGGCTGTAGCCTTTGGGCGGTAGGCTTTGGTGGTCCGCGATGCGCGTGTAGCCTAAAGTCCAGCGCCATTTAAGAGAGCCCCACCATGGAACAAACCCTCAGCCTTGAATTCCTCCGCGTGGTCGAAGAAGCGGCCATCGCTTGCGCGCGTAGCATCGGCCATGGGCGGCGCAAGCATTCGGACAAGTTGGCAGTAGAGGCGATGCGCCACACCATGGAATCTGTGCGCATGGACGGCACCATTGTCATCGGCGAAGGGGAACGCGACGAAGCCCCGATGCTCTATATCGGCGAGAAGGTGGGTATGGGCCCCGGTGCGGACAATGCCCATCCGGCGGTGGACATCGCCGTGGACCCGCTCGAAGGCACCAATCTTTGCGCGACCGGCGCACCCAACGCCATCGCGGTCCTGGCGGCTTCCGAGCAAGGTGGCCTGTTGCACGCGCCGGACCTCTACATGCAAAAACTCGTCGTGGGTCCAGCGGCCAAAGGCAAGGTGCATCTCGACGCGCCGGTGATCGAAAATCTCGAAGCCATCGCGAAAGCCCTGGACCGAAAAGTGAGCGATCTTACCGTGACGGTGCTGGACCGGGAAAGACACGAAAAACTCATCGCTGACATTCGCGCGGCGGGCGCGCGCATCCAACTCATCGGGGATGGTGATCTGAGCGCCGCCATCAGCGCGGCGGTGAGCGGCACGGGCATCCACGCGGTCATGGGCATCGGCGGCGCGCCCGAAGGCGTGATCTCCGCCGCCGCGCTGAAATGTTTGAACGGCGAAATTCAAGGTCGCCTGCTGGTGGATACCAACACCGCGTCGCGCGAAAACGCCGAAAAAATGGGTGTGGATTTCAATCGCATTTACATGACCGAAGACCTGGCCCCCGGCAAACACATCGTCTTCGCCGCCTGTGGCGTCACCACCGGAAATCTGCTGAAAGGCGTCCAGTTTTTCGGTCACGGTACCCGCACCAGTTCCCTGATCCTCACCTATGAATCCGGCCTGGTGCGCTTCATTGACACCGTTTACAAGCAGCCCGGAGACAACGTAACGGTGCGATTCTGATCCACAAAGGGCTTGAATCCATGCCTGAATCTCTGCGCACCCGCGTGTTCCGATGGACCATGAATTTCTGGCCCTGCTACCGTGGCGCGGGAGCCCGCATCACCTATGTTTCCGACGACTGGAAAGAGGTCTGCGTGAAGCTCGGGCTCACGTGGCGCACGCGAAATTACGTGGGGAGCATCTTTGGCGGCAGCCTCTATGCGTCGGTGGACCCGATCTACATGCTCATGCTCATCAAGTGTCTCGGCCCCGATTTCATCGTATGGGACAAGGCGGCCACCATTCGTTTTCGCAAGCCCGGCCGCAGCACCTTGACCGCGACCTTCAAGCTCGACGATATCGAACTCGATGAGATCAAGCGCCTGCTAGACGCGGAACCCATGCTCGATCGTACCTATCGCGTGGACTTGGTGGACGCCAAAGGCCTCGTTCACGCCGAAGTGGAAAAGATCATCCACATCAGTCGGAAACACTAATGCAGCCGAGTCACTCTCAAAAAAGATAAAAGAAGCCACAGATGAACGCAGATGAAAATGGATAAAAGCGAGAGAATCTGTGGGTTTCTTAGCAGGTGTCATCAAAAGAATAGAAACCGCTAATGACGCGAATAAATTTGTTATGGGCCGGAATCGCAGTTGGGCGGACCAAGTTTTTATCTGTTTTTATCTGCGGCTTCTTTTTTTCTTTTTGAATGCGACTTCGCTCAGGCCTTTTTGCAGTGGTAGATGAGAAAAGTTTTTTCGTCGCAAATGGGACTGCCAGCGAAATCCCCCCAGGCACCCATGATCTCAAACCCCGCGCTTTGAAGCAGGCCGCGCATCTCGGCGTCTTCGTAGTAGACCTGCCTGGAGCGGTGCCAGCCCCCATCCAATTTCCCGTTCGGTCCCGCCGAGAAACGGAGTTGCTCGACGGTGCAGTAGCCGGGCTCGGAAAGATCCTGCTGCTCCAGCACCATTAGGTCTCCAGCGCCGCGATACCACCAGCGATCCGGCTGATAGCACTTTACAAAGCGCGGGTTCACGAGCTGGAACAGGGCCGCCCCCTCCGGGCGCAACGAGTCGTGAATGTTCTCCAGAATTACTGGCGCCACGGGACGATCAAAACTGCCCCAGGTCCCACCGAGACTGAGAATCACATCAAAGGCATTCTCGCGCTTGAATTCAACGACGTCGGCCTCCACCAATTCGCCGCGCACGCCGAGCTTGGCTCGCGCGTGATCCAGGAAATCTCGGTTCAGATCCACGCCCGTCAAATGCCAGCCGCGCCCCTCCAGGGCCGCCATCCAAAGTCCAAACCCGCAGCCGTGATCCAGGATTTCGGGATCCTTGAAGGTGCGTAGCACCTTGGATTCGAGAAAGCGCAACTGCCCTTCGTTGGCATAGTGCGATGCCAGCTCCCCGCCGAAAAGATCGGGGTAGCTGGCATCGAAATAAAAACGCTCCTCCAAGAGGGGCCCACTCAATACATCCTTCAAGGCCTCTCTCATTCCAGGCATGGATCAGGCAGCGCGATTCTGCGCGAGCTCCCGACGACCCGCTTCCACATCGGATTCCTCCTTGGGCTTCGGTTTGGGCTTGGGTTTGGGTTCAGGCTCGGGCTTAGGTTTTGTGGAGCACGGCGGCGGAATCATGGAATGCACGGAAGCAACGCGGCCCTGCTCGGCTGCCTGATAGGCCTGACCGAAGGTCTGCTGCCAGAGATCACTGGTGTGGTCGAAGAAGGCCTCCAAGGTGGGACGCTCCTCGTCGCTAACGCCGAAACCCGCGTCGTGATCCAGCAGGTAGCCCAAGAAGGCCATGCAGTCCTGGTGATAAGCCACGGGGTGCAGCATATGGAGATGCCACATCTCGTCAATGGCCTGAGTAGGAGCCAAAGTTACGTTCGAGTGTTCTGCAATCAGCGCCAGGAAGCGGCGGTAGTCCAGCTCCATGCGCTGCAGCTCGGGGACCGGTAACAATTTCAGGGGGCCTTTCACCACCTGGGCCGTGCGGACCAGGTCCACGCTGAGATCGGGAAGTGCCAAGGTCTGGGGCATGAAGCCTCCTCCGGAAAAGGCGCCAAGGGGCGCACGGTGAAACGCACTGAAAAATGGATGGCTTCAGCGTACAGGCAAAAATAGCCGGGTCAATGAGATTGGCGGTGGACGATGGGGCTTGAGTCCTGGGTCCTGAGGCAACATCGCGGCGCCTTCGCCGCACCTTGAAGCGATCGTCGCGGCCTCTGGCCGCTTCCGACTGAACCTCAAGACCAGGACTCAAGACTTGGGACCTCTTGCCACCTTCAGGAAGCTTGTCGTTCCAAGGCTCGTCGTGCGCGCCGCGCCACGTTCTCGAAGCCCAGGGCCCGGGCATCCTGCTCCAGTTTCAGCAGGGCCTTGGTGTTCGCGCCCTTGCCGTCGGCACCCAGTTGGGCCTGCACCAGCCGCGTTTCCAACTGTAGAGGTACGGAGCCCGACTCCAAGGCTCGCTTGGCCGCCAACTTCAGAGCGGATTGGGAGGCGCCAAGGGAAGGGCTGAGGCGCGCCTCCAGGAGACCGGCCTCCACCTGTCTTTCCATGAATCCCCCTGGGTAGGCGCCTGGCATGGCCCGCAGCGCTTCGTCGCGCCGACCTTCTGCCAGAAGGATGGCCGCCCCCAGCATGGCGGCGCGGGATTGACCTTCCTTCAAGTTCAAGCCTTGGTAAATCGAATCGGCCTTCTCCCGCCAGACTTTGGCCTCCGGAAATTGACCTTGTTCCAAAGCGAGGTTTGCGAGATCCAGGGCGCAATCCGCAGTCCAAACGCGAGACCCTGAAGCATCAAGAATTTTATACGCCCCAGTGAGGCGAGAGCAGGCACCGTTCCTATCTCCACGGGCCCATTGCACCCTTCCAATCCAACGCAGGGCTAGGCCCTTGGTTGATTCCTCCGAATTCGTGTTCAGAAGGTTCGCTGATCCATCCAGAGAATGTTGAGCCTCGTCCAGTCTCCCTTCTGCGTAGGCCACCATGCCCTTCAGTAACAGGACACCGGCTTCGAGGCCGATCGCGTGAGATGACTTTGCTAGGGTCAATACGGGATCCAACACCTGACCCGCCTCGCGCACCCGGCCTTGATCGTATAGGTTGTAGGCTTCATTGATTCGAAGCCATGCGGAGCCCAAGGGGCTATGCACCTCATCCATGAGGGAAAGGGCTTTTTGGATGGTTTGCGCACCCTCGGCGGGAGAGCCCTCGTTGGTTTGGATCATCGCCAACACCACCTGTAGCTCCGCTTCCTCTCGAGGGTTTCCGATTTGGACGCAAAGGTTCGTGGCTTCCGCCACATCTCGCCGGGCGGCCTCAAAGCTCCCGGCCTCGGCTTCCGCCAAGGCCTTCACACGCAGAGTGGCCACCACGCCGCGCATGTTGCCGCCCTGGGTCCAGAGGGCCTTGGCCTGGTCGTAGGATTTAAAAGCTCCGGAGAAATCCCCCGCCTGACGCCGCACGGATCCATCCTTCATCAGTATCTCCGCCAAGAGCAGCTTTGAATGTTTCGCCTGAGCCAATGCGATGGCCTTGGCCACGAGATCCTTCTGGCGCCCGGTCTGGCCCATGTACATGGCAAGGTAGGAACCCTCCAGTGGTAGGCGCGGATCCGCCGAGGCAGGTCCTGCGCCCAGGCGATCCAGAGTGGCGAGGGCGTCGGGGTATTTCCCGGCCATGCGCTGGGCCTGGGCCAAGCCAAGACCATAATCCAACTGATCCGGGAAGAACCCGTACAGGGCCTGGTAGGCGGCGATGGCTTGGTCCCATTGATGTTCCGCCACGGCGGATCGGGCTTCCACGCGCAGGCGATCTTCGCGGCTCAGGCCCTTGGCTTGGTCGGTGGCCAGCTTGGCTTCGTCCTTGGCCTTGGCGTCGTAGCCGAGCTGGGTCCAAGCTTCGGACAGGGCGGCGTGGGCCAAGGGGAAGCGCGGCTGCGCGGCGACGGCCTTCTCCAGAAAATCTTTTGCGGCGAGCGCATCGAATTTTCGCAAGCGGTCGAGGGCTTCGCCGTAATTCCGCATGGCGTCAAAATTCTGTGGGTAGGAGGCCACCATCATCCCGATGGCCTCGGTGGAATCGCCGCTCAGCCCGAGGCTTCCCCGCAGTTTCTGACCGGCACGATGCACCACGCCCAGAATGTCGCGGTCGCTGCCTTCTTCCCGCACGGTGGCAATCACCTGGCCGCTCTTGGCATCCAGGAGTTTCAGATCCACGCGGAAAGCACCGGCGCCGGTATCCACGAAACTACCCGCCACCAACAGGTCGCTGCCGAGATTTTTTCGGATGCGACTAAGCGATTCACCCGAGAGATCCGGCGAGTCGCTCAAGCCCAGGTCTGCGCGCATCCGCGCCACATCGCTGCCTGAAATGAGGCGAAGTTTCTCGTCCAGCGAAAGCTCGGTGCCGAGCATTTCCGAAAGGGCCGTATCGCGCCACTTGGTTTTCGCGTCGGCGCCCAAATTGCGGAATCCCAACACCGCGATGGACGGCCGCAGCGCCAGGCTGCGCGCCCAAGGCGCCACACCATGCGTGGAGCGCCAGGCCACCAACCCTCCCCCACCCAATACAAGCGCCGTGACGGTGGCCACGAGCAGGGTTCTGCCTTTGTGACGAGGCATGGGCAGCGTGAGGGGAGGGTCGGGGTCGAGCGCCGCGAGCAGCTCGGTGGCAGAGGCGAAACGGTCTTCGGGTTTGCGGGCGAGACATCGGGCCAGCACCTGGTCCCAAAAGGGCTTCAGGTCGGGTACCAGGGAGCGCGGAGAAGGTGCCACTTCCTTCAATCGCTTGGTGGCGGTACTCACGGGATTGGAGCCCTTGAACGCGGCTTCACCCGTCAGCATTTCAAAGACCACGAGGCCTAGCTCATAGATGTCGCTGCGGGGGGTGATGGGGCCACCTTCTACCTGCTCAGGGCTCATGTAGGCGGGCGTACCCTGGAAAGTACCCATTCCGGTTTGATGGGCGCGATCCAGCGTCTCCTGCGAAAAGGCCAGGCCGAAATCCGTGATGACCACCCGCAGGCTGCCTTCGCCACTGGAGCTTTTCACCAGCATCACGTTGCTCGGTTTCAAATCCCGGTGAATGACCCCCACGGCGTGGGCGGCTTCGAGTGCAGCGGTCATTTGCTGCGCGGCACTCAGCACCAACTCTGGGTCCATGCGACCTTGGGTCCGAAGGCGCCTGGAAAGGGTTTCACCACTCAGCAATTCCATGCTCAGGCAAGCCACGCGTCGGCCATCTGCCTCGACATGATGAAAAAGATCGTAGGTGCGGCAGACGTTGGGATGCGTCACTTTGCGAGCGAGGCTCAGCTCCCGCTTGAAGCGCTGCAGGGCATCATCGCTATTAATGTGTTCACTGCCGATGGATTTCAGGGCGATGCGTTCGCCCAAATCTTGATCCAGGGCCTCATAGACTTCGCCCATGCCACCCCGCGCGAGGAATCCGATAATCTCGTAGCGCTCTGCCACGATCTGCCCGGCCGAAAACAGGGGAGGGTTAGAGAAAATGCCGCTTACCGTGCCTTGCTGATGGGGTAGTCCCGGCGAGGTGGCATCGGAGTCGCTGCCTGCACTGTTAGCGCTGAACGCGCCCGTAGGCGGATCCTCAAAGGGGTGGACGGCCACGACTGGTTCACCTGGTTCACCATCGCCGGGTCCAGGGACCGGGACCGGGACAGGGCTGCGAGAAGATTCGGGCTCGAGCTGCATGGTGGGAGAGTCCAGAAAGAGTGCCCAGAGTATGGGTCAACTTTTTGGGCCTGGGAAGTCTTTTTCCTACCGACCTTTTGATTGCTCAGCCATTTCAGCCACTTGGAGCAATCGCCTGATTGCCGATTCATTGACCCGGCCGTTGGCGCCATTCCCCCTCGTTAGGGCACCTATAAATTCGGTCCGGCCGTCTGGATAGGTGATCGGGACCACCTGATCTCCTTGTTGAACAAGCAGGCAGTAGTCGAAAGGCTCGAAAGCCACCGCCGTTTGTTTGGGGCCCCATGGATCGGCGGCGGCAAGTATAAAACTCATGGTCGCGAAGCGTATTTTCTCATCTCACCAGTTCCGAAGCTTTCACAAACCGCACCTCACCCTTGCTACGCGGCACCAGCTTTTCCAGGGCCTCCACGGTTTCTGGATAAATGTGCCCGATAATTAGGACCTCGCCTTCTTTCTTGGCGATGGCAATTGCGCGATCCCACTGTTTTTCGATGGCAGCGAAATCCTTGTCATCGTCCAAAAAGACCTTGCGTTGCACGGTAGCAATGCCCAATTCCTTGGCGACATCGAATGCCACGCTGTCCTTTTCGGTGCGGCTATCCACGAAGAAGCAGTGCCGGGCCTTGATCTCTTGCAGCACCCAGGTCATGCGTTGCCGATCCGGCGTAATACGGCTGCCCATGTGGTTGTTGACCCCCGTGCGGTGGGGGATTTCATCCAGCGCTTTGCGCACGCGCTCACGGATTTCCTTTTCGCCAAGGTTAAACATGACCGCCTCGGGGCCCGGATCAGCTTTCGGATATCCGATGGGCTCCATGGGCAGGTGCAGCATCACTTCTTTGCCTTTCTCAAAGGCGATGTTGGCGCTCTCTTTGGTGTGCTCCTGATAAGGCAACACGGCCGCGCTGAAGGCGACAGGTTGCGCGCAAAGCCGCGTCACCAGCTCCGGCGCGGCATACCCGAGATCATCAATCACCAACGCGAATTTCGGGAGACCTGGCTCCAGTTCTGATTTCACGGGAGGCTTGGCAGGCTCGGGGAGCTGAACCGGTTTCGTGGGGTGTCGGGGTTCAAGCCGGGATTCGGGTTTGGGACCTAATTTTGTGCCGGGTTCGGAGGTTGATGGCTGAGGCTTTTTGCTCCAGTTACAACTAGTCTGGCTCAGCATCAAACCCAGGCCCAGCCCAATGAGCAACATAAGCGCACCCAGGCCGAGCAGGGCCACATTTGAAGGCGATGAAGGCCTATTGCCTCGACGGGCCATCTAGGTAGCCCGGGCTTCTGACGGCTTTGGCGCTATCACCATCTCAAGACAACTTCAAAACCACGGCTCATGAAAGTTCCATCGCTCCATCAGGCCGCGTTCGGAATGTCTTCTTTAGGAGTGGGTTTTTCATTCAAGCCCGCCAAAATTTTAGGGATCGGATCTTCATCGGGCTTGAGGCCCCGCAAAATGTGATCCGGAGCCACACCACCCCGATCCAATTTTTCGCCACCCGCACCGAGCCAGCGCTTGGTCACCAGCTCCACGGCGCCGCCTTGGCGTAGGTTAATCCGCGCCCTTTCGACACCAAGTCCCGGTGTACGTTCGCCGAAGGTCGGATCGCCCAGTTTCTTAAGAGCCGAGGCCAAAGCTTCGCCGGGGCCCAGGGTGCTGGGGCCCATCAACAGGATCACTTTGGCGAAAGGCGCTTCACCGGCAGCCTTGAATTCCATCGTGCGATCTTTCTGGCCCTGTTCCTGAATGGTGACGAAATTCCCACCCGATGCGAAAAGTCCCGCGGTCGCCGCCGCTTCGCTCAGGTCGCCCCCAGCGCACTGGCGCAGATCCAACACCAGCGGCAGTTTGCGGTCCAGGCTAGACAACAGGGATTTTAACTCAGCCACGCGGCCCAAGGACAAATCTGGGATTGCAACCAGCGTCGCTTTGTCGCTCTTTTTCAGAGCGATCAAAGCCCGCTGTGGCAGCTCTCGAGTTAGCGCGATGGTCTTGATCTGGGCATCCACCGAGGCGAAGCGCAGCAAGCTCACTTGAGTTCCTACCGGACCGCGAAGCCCGCGTTCCAGAGCCCAGGCACTGAGCTGACCCACGGATTCGTGATCAATTTTCCGCACCACGTCGCCCACTTGAATGCCAGCCTTGTCGCCAGGGCCGCCAGGCCTTACCGCCACCACTTGGCCGTAGATACCGCGCTTCACCAGCCGCACACCGATGTCTGCCGGCCCTGGATCCGGCAAGCGAAGATCCTCAGGCGTCAGGTAGGCGTTTAGGGGATGGGCCCGCTCTAAGGCCGCCTGAATACCGCCCCCGATGACCTTTTCCATATCGGGGCGATCCACATAGTTATCACGCACCAAGCCCAGCACGTCCTGAATATCCGCCAGACCCAGGAGCGGATCCTGGGCTCGCACTTCCGCCGCCGGTTTCGGCGGTGTCTGCCGCACCAACGGATAAGTAAAGGCGCCCACCAGGGGCAGCGAAATCAGGGAGAGCCACGAGCGCTGATGCATAGGTTAATTGTGGCAGGAAATCAGGTGTGAGGGTCGAGGCATGAGGTACGAGGCAAGCTCATATCTTCCTCGTACCTCATACCTCGACCCTCATACCTACTTCACGCATACCAATCCGTCCCACTCTTAAAGCCTTTGTCCTTGGCTTTCATTTGAGTGTGGCGAGCCAGAGCCAGATCAATGAGGCGCGTGAGCAGTTCTTCATAAGGAATGCCACTGGCGGCCATCATTTTTGGATACATGGAAATGCTCGTGAAGCCGGGGATGAAGTTCAGCTCGTTGAGGAAAACCCGGCCTGTCATGCGCTCCAGAAAGAAATCCACCCGCGCCATGCCGTAGCCGTCGGAAACCCCAAAGGCCCGGCCCGCCAGCTTGCGGATGAGGTCGCTCAATTCTTCAGGGATATCTGCGGGAATCTTGGTGCTGCTGCGTCCGGCGATGTATTTGTCCTCGAAGGTGTAGAACTCATCGGCAACGATGACTTCTCCAGGATTGGACATAAAGGGCTCGTCGCCCCCCAGTACGGCCACTTCGATCTCCCGCACATCTAATCCCTGCTCCACCAATACCCGACGGTCGTAAGTGAAGGCGCGGTCCAAGGCTGCCGCTAGGTCTTCGGTGCGCTTCACCTTTTCTACGCCGATGCTGCTACCCAGATTCGCGGGCTTCACGAAAAGGGGAAGACCGAAGGCCAGAGCCTCTGACAGGCAGGTGGCCCGGTCCCGCTTCCAGCGCTCCTCTGTCAGCCCCACGTAGGGCACCACCGGCAGACCCTCGGATTCCCATAGTCGCTTGGTAATCCATTTGTCCATGCCCGCCGCCATGGCCAGCAACCCCGCGCCGGTGTAAGGGCGATGCAGCAATTCCAGATAGCCCTGGATCTGCCCATCCTCTCCACCTGCGCCATGCAGCGCGTTGAAGAAAAGGTCCGGCAACGGCGAATCATCGGCGCCTTTTTCTAGCGGCAAAAAGGGGTGCTTGCTGCGCTCAGGAATTTCGTTGGCCGCGAGCCGCTCGAAAGGATCGCCCTTCAGTACCCACACACCATTGCGCGCGATGCCCATAGGGCGCACCTCGAATCGCGCAGGGTTCAAATGCCGCGCGATGCTGCGCGCCGTAACGATGGAAACCTCGTGCTCCGGGCTTTCGCCACCAAAGAGAAGGCCGATGGAAATGCGAGGCTGGGACATGGCAATAGGGTAAGGGGATTAGCGGCTGTGGGCTATGGGCGAAGCTTCTTGAGTCCTGGGGCTTGAGTCCTGGGCTTCAAATGGATGCGGCCACAGGCCGCGACATTTTGTGAGGCGCGCCAAAGGCGCTTCCAAATTGCATGAGGACCCAGGACTCAAGACCCAGGACTGAATGCTCAAGACTCAGGACTGAATGCGCTACTCTTTCCCCATCAACTCAAGGGAGCCCCCGTGCGCACGGCCATCTATCCCGGCTCTTTCGATCCCGTGACCCTGGGGCACTGGGACATCATCCAGCGAGCTGAAAAACTCGTGGACCGCCTTATCGTGGCGGTGCTGCACAACCCCGAAAAATCCGCCGCGTTCAGTGTCGAAGAGCGCGTAACGATGCTGACCGAATTGGTCGCTCCCTTCGAAAACGTAATGGTGACAAGCTTTCACGGCCTATTGGTGGATTTCGCCAAACAACATCGTGCCGACTGCATCATCCGCGGGGTGCGCGCCTTCAGTGACTTTGAATACGAATTTCAGATGGCCTTGATGAACCGCAAGCTGGCACCGGACCTGGAGACGGTCTTTCTCATGCCCAAGGAAAAATATTCCGCCGTGAGTTCCCGCTTTGTACGCGAGATCGGCAGCATGGGCGGCGAGCTGAAAGACCTGGTACCCGAGCAACTGCGCGAACGCATCGTGAAGCGGCTGGCGGGCGGATGATCGGGACATGAATTGCGGTCGGCAAAGGCGCTTCGAGTTGGTGGCGTTGACCGCGTTGACAGCCTTGTTGTCAGCCTGTTCCTCAGGGTCAACATCCCAGGCCATTGCTACACCAAGCCTTTCAGCCGCGCCCTGGCCTGAGGCCAACGCGCTATTTGAACGCGATCCAACCTGGATCGGCGGAGACGGAGCCTACTCCATTGATCTCGGTGCCGGGCGAATCCTATGGCTGTTCGGGGACAGCTTCATCGCCACCAGCCCAGCCCGAAAACGAACCGAGTCCAGGGTGATCCGAAATTCCATCGCCCTCCAGCAGGGGAGCAACCCCGCCACGGCCACGGCGCATTTTGCCTGGCGCACGCTCAACGCCCAGCCCGCTTCCTTTTTTCCTGAGTCCAACGGCGTCTGGTTCTGGCCCGGACATGGCGCTCGACTGGATTCGGGGCAGGGTTCGGGCCAGCGTTCTGGATTGTTATTGTTCCTGATGCGTGTGCGTGCCAGTGCGGGAGGCTTGGGTTTCACGGTGGAAGGTTCGGTCTGCCAGTTCATCGAAAACCCAGATGATGACCCGTTGACTTGGCGATCCCGTGAAGTGCCTTTCAGTCCCGTTTCCTTCGCCATGATCGGCGTGGGCGGGGTGATGTCCGATGCCCACTTTTTTTACGCCTACAGCCCCAGGGAGCCTGGTAATCACGATGTCTTTTTGGTGCGATGGCCCAAAGCCCAGGCCGCGCTTGGCGATTTATCCAAACCTGAGTGGTGGACCTCCAGTGGCTGGACCGCCCAGGCTTCTTTAGCTAGGGAGCCGAAGGTGGTTTTCCCGAACGGGCAAACCGAATTCACGGTGAGTCCAAACGCGCATGGAGGTTTCTCGGAAATTCAGAGCTCGGGATTCGGCGCCACCGACATCGCGCTTCGCACCTCTTCAGCGCCTGAAGGACCCTGGTCCGCGACCACCGCCGTTTACACACCGCCTGAATCCAGTCGGCCCGGCGCATTGGTTTATGCCGGCAAAGCCCATCCTGAGCTGCAAGGCGCAGACATGGTACTGACCTACGTCGCCAACCACAGCGATTTCGCCACCGTGCAAAACGACATGAGCCTCTACTATCCACGCTTCGTACGGGTGACGGACGCGCCTTAGTGGGGATTCGCGCTCAAGCGAAAAAAACACTAGGCGGAGGGTAGCGGAGAAGCTGAGGGAAGCGGAGAAAGACAAAATCCTGAAAAGAATCTTCATTCGTTCGGAACATTTCAGGCTCATCGTTGGTCGAATCCTCCAAGCACGTTCATGCCCACTGGAGTTCCCATGTTGATGCGCGGTCTTTTCGCCACCACCCTGCTCGGCCTCGCGGCGCTCACGCCTCGCCTGCCCCATCCTCCCACCAGGCCGCTCGCCCAATTACAAGGTCAGACAGCAGCTCAGATACCGGCTCAGGCTCTGACTCAGTCACCTCCATCTCGCCCGGCGATCTTCATCCCAGCGGATGGCGGAAAGAAAGCGCCCGCCGGCCTTCAGACTCTAAAAATTGATGTGCAGGTGATCGGAGCCATCGCCACCACCACCTGGGACATGACGATCTTCAATCCACAGAACCGCCTGCTGGAAGGTGAGCTGGTTTTCCCCTTGGGCGAAGGTCAGACGGTTTCGCGCTTTGCCATGGATGTGAACGGTGTGCTCCGCGAAGGCGTGGTCGTAGAAAAGGCGAAGGGTCGCCGGGTTTTCGAAAGCATCGTCCGCCGGGGCGTGGATCCTGGGCTCCTCGAAATGGTGGCGGGCAACAGTTTCAAGGCCCGCGTGTACCCTATCCCCGCGCGGGGCACCAAGCGCGTGGTTGTGGCCTACGAGCAGGAGCTGCCCATGCTCTCGCGAAAAGATGGCGACTTTCTGAGTTACACCCTGCCCATGGGCTTTGACCAGCCCATCGGGCATTTCTCGTTAAAGGTCGAAGTGCTGGAGCAGACGGAACCGCCGAGCTTTATGTCGAGTCCTTTGCAGAACTTTGACTTAAAACCCTGGCAACGGAGCTTCAAGGCTGAGGCGATGCGCGAAGCCTTCAAGCCGGAGAAAGCCTTGACGCTGCTCGTGCCGAAATCCCCAGAAGGCCCCAATTCCATTGGCGCCTTCGTGCAGCGACTAGGGGGCGATCGGTATTTTTCCGTGAGCATGATGCCACGCGCACCGCGAGAAACGCGCCCCATTCCTAAGCGTCTGATCATCGCCTGGGACGCCTCTGCCTCTGCTTCGGGCCGTGATCGAACCAAGGAACTCGAGCTGCTGGATCGCTATTTCAAGCGCATCGGCACCTGCGCGGTGAAGCTGGTGATCTTCCGAAATACGCCTGAAAATCCACGTGCCTTTGAGGTGCGAAGCGGCGAATGGAAGGCCCTTCGTCAAGCCATGGAGGACGCGCCGATGGATGGTGGCACAGCCTTTGGCGCACTGGATCTAAGCGCCTTTCGCGCCGATGAGGCCCTTCTCTTTAGCGATGGCATCAACACCTTCGGCCCCGCGACTCCCAAGCTTCCGCCCTGCCCGGTGCTGACCATCAACTCAGGCCTCAGGGCCCAGCACGATCGCTTGCGTTTTTTGGCGGAATCCACCGGAGGCGAGTACTTAAATCTTTCGACGCAGACCGTGGATCAAGGCGTCGAGATCCTCAAAACGAGCCCCCTGGCCTTTCTCCGGGCGACCTATGAATCTGGCGCCGTGCGGGACCTTTATCCCAGTGGCGGTTCACTGGTGCGTGGCTCATTTAGCCTCGCGGGAAAGTTGTTAAAAGATCGAGTTCGTATCACGTTGCACTTCGGATTTGGAAAGGAAGAACGATTCACGAAGACGGTCACCGTTGGCGGCGATGACAACACGACCACCATGGCCCCAGTGGCTCGGCTTTGGGCCCAGAAGAAACTGAGTGAGCTGATGCTGGAGCCCGAACGCAATTCAAAGGCGATGCTTCAGCTGGGCCAGGATTTCTCCATCGTCACGCCCGATACATCGCTCATTGTATTGGACGCGCTCGCCGATTACCTGCGCTACCACATCGTCCCTCCCACGGACATGCAGGCTGAGTATTTCCGCCAGGTAAAACAGGAAGCCGAAGGCAGTCATGCGGCGGAGCAACAGCATCTCGAATCCGTGCTGGCCCAGTTTAAGGAACGCCAGATCTGGTGGGAAACTGCGTTCAAGCCCCTACCGATGACCGAGGCCAAGCAGTCCCAGAATCAAGTGGCACAGGGGGCCGTTGGAGCGGCTGTGAGCGTGGCCCCGGCACCACCGTCGGAACACCTTCGCAGAGACACGCCGAGGTCCTCGCCATCGGCCTCTGCGGTTGTGGTTACATCCGAACCCGAGATGGCCGCAGATCGTTCGGTTTCGGGTGCTTCCGCCTCCGGAAATAGTCGGATTCGCCGTATGGCCAAGGCCGAATCCAGTAAGGAAAAGGATGCAGAAAAAAATTCCGTCCAGGATGAAGTCATCGAGTCCAAAGGCACCATTACGCTGAAATCCTGGAACCCCGACACGCCCTACCTCAAAGCGTTACAGCAAACACCCAAAGCGGATCGCTACGCGGCCTACTTGAAGCTACGCGATGAGTACGGTTCCGCGCCGGGTTTCTTTTTGGATGTATCGGATTTGTTTTTCCGGGATGGAAATTCAGACTTGGCGCTTCGGATTCTTTCGAATATCGCCGAACTAAAGCTCGAAGACGCAACGTTGCTGAGGGTCTTGGGCTATCGCCTTAAGCAACTGGGTCGCCATGATCTATCGGTGTGGGCCTTTGAAGAAGTGTTACGCATGCGGGAAGAAGAACCCCAAAGTCGGCGGGATCTGGCCCTGGCCTGCGCCGCCGCAGGCGACCCCGCACGCGCCGTGGACCTGCTCTGGGAGGTGGTGAAGAAACCCTGGGATGGCCGCTTCCGGGATGTGAACCTCATCGCCCTTGGTGAGATGAATGCGGTCCTCGCCACTGCGAAGACCCGGATGGAGCCCCCCGCCATTGATCATCGCTTCATCCGCAATCTGCCGCTGGATGTGCGCGTGGTACTGAACTGGGATACGGACAACAGCGACATGGATCTCCACGTCATTGATCCAAATGGCGAAGAGTGTTTCTACGGCCATCAGCGCACGGGGCTGGGTGGCCGCCTCAGCGCCGACATAACGGGAGGCTATGGCCCCGAGGAATTCATGTTGAAGAAAGCCATCCCAGGCACCTACAAAGTACGCGCCAACTATTTCGGGACACGCCAACAGACCGTCATTGGGGCCACCACGGTGGTGTTGGAGCTGTACCTCCACTACGCCAGCGGAAGCGTGGAGAATAAATCCGTCGTATTGCGGTTAACCGGGGAGAGTCGGCTGGTGGATGTAGGCGAGTTTGTTTTCGAGAAGTGATGGAAAAGCGATCACGCGGATTAGCGTTCAAAAAACAGAAGCCACGGATGAACACAGATAAAACCAGATTCACACAGATGAAAATCACCTGGCGCTTCTCCACTACTGGTGTGCATCTGGTATCCGTCATGTGCCAGCTTCGCGGATGAAATTCAGGTGGCCCGGCGACGACCTCACGCCTTGGTGCCCAAGGGTATAAAGGGCCCTAACTGAACCGCCAGAAAAGCACTGGCGATTCACCAAGGGCCCCTAATGTGATTCGCTGCCTTAGCCACCTAAATTTGCGGGCCTTCGGCACGCAGACGCATGGTTGTTCAAGCGCCTTGCGAAGCGATCTTGGGCCGGAACCTTGGAATTTCATCAGTGTTCATCTGTGGCTATTTTTTTGTATTTTGTCGCGGAGATGCCCCCGCGGCAAAGATCGAATCCAAAAATGCGTCCACAGCGGAGGTGCCTACCTGGCCTTCAGGCGAACGTAGGCTAAAATCGAAACCGTGGGTGGCGAGGGGCAAACTCAGAAACTCGCAGCGCACACCCTTGGCATTCATTGCGGCTTGCAGCCGCTCGTTGTGCCGGTACCAGACCAGCGGATCATCGGGCCCATGGAGCAACAAGGTCGGAACCGAATGCGAGGAGACGTAGCGCAGGGCGCTGGCATCGGCGTAGGCCTGCGGTTTCTCATCGGGCGTTCCCCCTAGGTAGTTGATGAGCAACTGCTGGGACTCCAACAGGTCGTGCGGATCCGCCAAACGATAGGCGAAATCCAAATCCGATGGCGCGTAAAACGCGATACAGCCGCAGAGGCCTGCAGGCGGTGAATCCAACGCCACGCATTCGGCGATCTGGCCTCCAGCACTACGGCCCAGGATCACCCAACGGTTCGCATCAAGGCCCAATCGGTTCGCATTTTTTTGAAGAAAGGCAATGGCATCAAGCACATCCTCCCGCTGCGCGGGCCACTTCCATTTCGGCGCCAACGAATAGTCCACGGTGGCAACCGCAATGCCCCGAACCGCAAGGTGGCGATTCAGTTCCGGCAACTGGGAACGGTCGCCGCTATCCCAACCACCCCCATGGATCACCACCACAAAGGGAACGGGCGTCGCGGATTTTGGCATGTAGAGATCGAGCTTCAAATCCTCTCCATCCCTTTTCCCAAAATCCAGCGTCTTCACTGCCCAGGGCGGTGCCGGATCTCCAAATCCGTAGGCCTTCGCCAGAGAAAATTTCCCGGCAGGCAAGCTTAAGGCCCAAAACAGGGGCAGCAGATAAAGCAACGCGAGGGTGACAAGACTCGATGCAAACACCCAGCGGCGAGGTTTCCGGATTCCAAGTTCCAGCGCGGCCCAGAGCAACAATATCAGACCCGCCCAATGCCCGAATGTTCGCACAGCCAGGGTGATCTTCCAGAGGATCGTATGGTGCCGCTGGAGCAGCGTTAGCCCCAGGGGCAAGGCCAACGCGAAACAAATAAAGAGGCTGAAAACCCGGCCTGACCCAAGCACCTTATTCATCCGATTCAAGACATCAGCTTCGCAAGGGTTGGCCCCGGATTCCAAATGACTTCGAAATAGGCCCGAACCGAATCTGGTAACTCAAAGTCACTCATGACATCTCCGTTGAATGGGACTTGAGATGCACCCAAGGATGAGAATCGTGACAACAGCGCACCCGTGTCGCGTTCAAAAAGATAGAAATAAGCCACCGATGAACACAGATGAAATTCCAAGAATCCGGCTCAAGATTCCCTCGCGAAGCGCCTGGTTATTCAGGCGGCCCGGCGCGGATCACATTAGGGGCCCTTGGTGAATCGCCAGTGCTTTTCTGGCGCTTCAGTTAGGGCCCTTTATACCCTTGGGCACCAAAGCGTGAGGCCGTCGCCGGGCCGCTTGGATTTCATCCGTGAAGCTGGCACATGACGGATGCCAGAAGGAGCGATAGCGCAAAGTCGTTTCATCTGTGTGAATCGGGTTTTATCTGTGTTCATCTGCGGCTTCTGTTTTTTTGAATGCAACTCGGTATCAGCTCCAGATCAGAGCAGGACTCGCGCCACCACGCGGTTTCCCCGGCCTTCGTAGGTGACCTCATCAAAGCTCACGGCCTTGGCCATGGCGATGCCACGACCGTGCGTGTGAAACGCGCGATCCGGGGAGAGCACCAGATACGGCTTCCATTCAAATCCAGGTCCCTCATCCTCCACCGTGAGCGTAAGGCTTTCCGAATCGCGCTCAAAGATCGCGACAGCCGTCCGACCCTGGAATCGGGGCAGTTTCAGGCGCTTGGCCACCTCTGCTAGCATCTGTCGGTCTTGCAGGAAACGGGTCTTTTCCGCGTAGGTGATTTCAAGATTCCCGTGTTCCACCGCGTTCACGAGAAGCTCCCATACGCCCACCGCAACGCGGTCGGGATCAGGATAAGCCCACACCAGGAGGGCCGATAGCGCACGGGCGTCCTCGGGGCTGCGGTAACGGAATTCTGCGCGGTACATAAGTTCGGCACTGCGGGCGCGTTTGGCAAGTTCCTTCTCGACTTTCTGCACCTCCTGCCGACTTTCAACGGCCGCCCGCACCACGCTGCGCAGCACCGCCAGATTCAAGGGCTTGGTGAGGTAATAAAAGGCTCCTGCCCGGATACCCTCGGCAATGCGTTCGGGATCGGTGTCCGCCGTTTGAAGGATTACGGGAAGTTGGCGGAAACGGGAATCCTCTTTTAGCCGTCTCAACAACGCCATGCCATCCAAGCGCGGCATCATCAGGTCTAAGAGCACCAAGTCAAAAGCGGGATCGCGGTCCAGCAGCTCCCATGCGATCTCGCCATCCTCGGCGGTGAGGATTTCGTAACGCTCGGTCCGAAGCGCTTGCGCCAAAGCATCAAGGTTTGCAGGGGTATCGTCCACCAGGAGAATCCGGGGCGTCGATTCGCTCATGGGCGGCTCTGATGGGTGATGGACAAAAGGATCCTTTGGGCGATGATTCTAGCGGCAATCTTAGGGGCCATTACAAAGTCATTCTGTCGCAACGACCCACCCGAATCGTGCAAGGGAGATCGTGCCCCAGTTTTTGAGGCATTTTTTTCAGCTCACTTCAGCCAATCGCAGGCGCTCCTGCTCCCGGCGCAACCAATCTTTTTGGGCCTCACTCAAACCCTCTGAAATGGCCTTGGCAGCGGCATCGCGGCAGATTTGCAACAGCTTGCGATCACGCATCAGATCCGCAACTTGGAACTGCGGCAGCCCCGCCTGGCGCGTGCCGAAGAATTCGCCAGGACCGCGGATCTCCAAATCTTTTTGCGCGATCTTAAATCCATCTTGGGTGGCCACGAGC
>JAYVXV010000147.1:0-6423 GCA_043784905.1 Holophagaceae bacterium
GGCTCCGCAGTGGAGCGCAATCGCTTCAAGCGAAGGACGCGCATGGCCTTACTGAGGCTGTTGGTGGAAAACCCAGTCTGGGGAACGCAAGCCTGGACCATCTGGGTGAGGCCCGCCAAGGGCGCCGCTCAAGGCTGTCGGGTTCGCTATCAGGATATCGAAGGCCAGCTTAGGCTGGCCCTTTTACGTTTGGGATGAGAGCCACATGAAAAACCGCAACCTCGTGCTTTTCGTGGTGCTCAGCATGGGCCTACTGCTGGGTTACAGCTATCTCATGGGAAAGTTCTACCCCGTGAAACCCTCGCCCGTAGCGGCGCTAACAGGCTCTGCGGCGTCCATCGCGCCACCTTCAAATTCGCAGACTTCAACGGCTATCCCCACGACACCGATCGTTGCCGCTGGCAGTACGCCTACGAGCCCCATAGAACCCGCCGCGACTCATATCCTCAGCCTTTCTACCCTCAAGCTCACATGGCGCGTGGAAGACGGCGCCCTGGTCCAGGCGGAATGGCTGGCAGACGGAACGAAATTCTTTAATGAGGAAGAGAAGACCCCTGAAGGTGTCGAAATCTCCAAAGCCTTTCCGGGCCTGGGTGGAGCCATCGGTGGAACGCGGTTCAATCGGGTCTCCGACGAAAAAACACCCACGGGCATGAAGGTTCATTTTCAGAGTGATTCAGGCGACCACCTTGTTTATTCCATACCCACGCAGGGCCACGCCTTGGAAGTGAGCTGGACCACCCACCGTGGCGCCCACTTGAGTCTGATTCCCCGCCCGGTGGACGAAAAGGCCGCCCAACACTTGGGCCGCGTTTTCACCCTCAATGACAAAGGCATCACAGCGGTTGCGTGGTCCAGTGTGTTGAAAGATCCCTTTTTTGGTTTCCTGGGTTTCAAGCGTAAAGAAATGCCGCCCTCCGCTGGGTTGCTTGGTATGGATGTGGGCCTGGAAAAGGGTCAATCCGCGCAGCGCACCCACTATTTCGCAGCCCTCTGGGATGTGAGCCCACGGCTTTCAGAGCTCGATGGGCAGGGATACCATTTGTCACCCGACAAGGATGGAAATCTCACCGCACGGCTCTATCTGGGCCCTAAGGAAACCGGCCAGCTGGCGGTCTTTGGTGCACCCTTCACGCAGGTCGTGGATTTCGGTTTCTTTGGCGCGGTCGCGAAGCTTATGTTCTGGGTCTTGCGGGGAATCCACACGGTCATCCCGAATTGGGGCTGGGCCATCATCCTGTTCACCCTGCTGCTGCGGTTTGTACTTTGGCCCCTGAATACCAAGACCACTTTGAACATGCTTCGCATGAAGGATTTTGAGCCACACCAAAAGGCGCTACAGGCGAAGTACGAGAAGTTTGGCGGCGACATGACCAAAAAAGCCGAAATGCAAAAAGAATTGATGGCCCTGTACAAAAAGAACAACCACAACCCCATGGGGGGGTGTTTGCCAATGTTGCTTCAGATGCCGGTCTTTTTCTCACTATGGTCCATGCTTCAAGCTGTCTACGAACTGCGGCACGCTCCCTGGATGTTCTGGATCCATGATCTTTCCGCCAAGGATCCGCACTATGTCCTGCCGGTGTTGCTGGGTGCGTCCATGCTGGCGCAACAGGCCGTCACGCCTGCCGTGGGGGATCCCGCCCAGCGCAAAATGATGCTGTTTATGATGCCGGCGATGATGACGTTCTTCTTCGCCCAGACACCTTCGGGCCTCTGCCTTTACTACTTCGTCTTCAACATGGTGGGCCTAGCCCAAACATGGTGGGTGCGCCGCAATTACATAGCCCAGGAAATCACCGCCTAATTCTACAAATGGCTTTGGAGTTCACATGCGCGAATCGCGGCTCGCTCTCGAAGCGGTGCCTGAACAAGTCACCCGCTGGGCGGGCCAACTGGGGCTTAAAGTGGACGCGGCTTTTGAGCCTTCAGGGGACGATGCACTTTTTCCCAATCGGGTGCTTGTGAAGGGTGCAGATGCCTCCTGGCTAGCGGCCAACAAAGGCGCGGCCATTGACGCCCTGCAGTTTCTGATCCACGAAGCTCAAGGCGAGCGCGAAGACGGCAAGCTCGCCTACCTGGATCCTCAAGGAACACGGCTTTTTCGCATGAAGGAGTTGAAGGCCATGGCAGCTTTTGCGGTCGAAAAGGCCCAAGAATTAGGCACCTACGCGCTTTCGGGGCTCACCCCACGCGAGCGCCGCTGGGTGCACCTGACGATCTCCCAGCAGCCTGGCTTCAGCACGGAAAGCGAAGGCATCGGCCACATCAAGACCCTCAAGGTATTTAAGGCCTAATGTCGCAGCCCATCTGCGCTCCCGCCACGCCGCTGTTCCCCAGTGCGGTGGCGGTGGTCAGGGTGTCCGGTAACGAGCTTAGGGATACCCTTGCGCCCCTACTCAGCCTGCCCGAGGCCCGAACAGCTACGTTGCGCCGACTCCTTTGGGATGGATTCCAAGAACAGGCGCTGGTGTTGTTCTTTCCTGAGCCAGCGAGTTACACCGGCGAAGACGTGGTTGAGTTTCAGCTCCATGGAAACCCCCTACTGGTGCGACGTTTCCTGAATCATCTAGGAACGCTCGGCATTCGTTTGGCTGAACCCGGCGAATTCACTCGGCGAGCCTTGCTCAATGGGAAACAAGATCTGTTGGAGACCGAGGCTCTGCGTGATCTCATCAATGCCGCGACAGACCAGCAAATCCGGCAAGCCCAAGCCCGTCAAGGTAGCCTTCCTGCTTGGATCAACACAACAAAGGCTCGGATTGTTCCCTGGATGGCCCGCGCTGAAGCCGCTGTGGATTATGGCGAAGAAGAGGGCATTGGTCTCAGTCTCGATGATTTAAAGATAGATTTGGTTGAGCTTCGACAAGTGTTCCACATGGAACAGCAGCGCGCTTCAGCCGCTCGTTGGCTTCGTGATGGGATAAAAGTGGCCTTGGTGGGTCGCCCGAATGCGGGGAAAAGTACGCTTTTTAATGCGATGGCAGGAGAAGATCGCGCCATCGTTACCGAAATCCCCGGTACGACCCGTGACGTTTTGGAAGTCCGTACCGAATGGTCGGGCCTTCCCCTTACTTTGTTTGATACAGCAGGCCTGCGGGACACTGAGGACATCATGGAGCGCCTGGGGGTCGAGCGGGTGCGGGCCGTCCTGGAGCAAGCGGACCTCATTCTTCACCTGGTTCCCATCCAGGATTTGGCAGCCGATCCGCGAATACTCGAGCGGCTGACGCCCTTTGCCGGGAAGGTGTTGACGGTGCGAACCATGAGTGATCTCCAGGTTCACCCAGAACGACAGGATGCGGCCCTCAAGGTGTCTGCAATGACCAATGACTTCGCTCTTTTAGAGACGGCCTTAAAAACCCAGTTCCTGGGGAATTTTAGTCCCGATGCATGTCTAGGGGCTTTGGCCACGGGCCGACAAAGGGAGATCTTGGACGAGTTGTTGGTTCAACTCGATCTCCTATTCCTCTTGGAGTCCGGTTGTCCGGCGGAGTTGGTAGCTTCCACGTTGCAGGGCATGTGGGGATTGCTCGCCGCGCTTACCGGAGAGGATCGGGCAGAGTCGGCCTTGGACCATGTTTTTAAGGGGTTCTGTTTAGGGAAGTGAGTGGTCCTACGTCCCAGGCTGTCTTCGGCGCATAATCAGGCTGCGGAGCGATCCATGAAGCCTGGTTTTGAAGCGGTCATCGGCCTGGAAATCCATGTCCAGTTGCTGACTCAGTCCAAAATGTTTTGCGCCTGTAAGAACGAGTATGGCGCATCGCCCAATTCCCACACCTGCCCGATCTGCTTGGGGCTTCCCGGTGCGCTACCTGTACTCAACGATGAGGCAGTGCGGATGGCCCTGGCTCTGGGCCACGCCATCAAAGCACGCATCCAGCCCAAATCCATCTTTTACCGAAAACAGTATTTTTATGCAGATCTACCTAAGGGTTACCAGATCACTCAAGGCCCTGTTGCAATCGTCGAAGAAGGCCACGTCCGCATTTCAGGGGATCCCGAAGTTCGTGGAAATGCGGACCCTGTGAGGATTTGCATCGAGCGAGCCCATCTCGAAGAAGATGCCGGAAAGAGCAACCATGACCTGTCTGACAAGGCCAGCTACGTGGATCTCAATCGTGCGGGGGTGCCCCTTTTGGAGATCGTGGGCGGGCCAGATTTGCGCTCAGCCAACGAGGCTTTCGATTACCTCAAAGCGCTGCACCGCCTGGTTGTATTTCTGGGAATCTGCGATGGAAACATGGAGGAAGGTTCCTTTCGCTGCGATGCCAACGTGAGCGTGCGGAGAGCCGGAGTCGAGGCTTTCGGGACCCGGGTGGAAGTGAAGAACCTCAACTCATTCCGCCATGTGAAATTGGCCATCGAGCACGAGATTAACCGCCATATCGCGTTGATCGAAAAAGGAGAATCTTTCACCCAGGAAACCCGTGGTTGGGATGCGGATCGGGGTGAGACAAAACCCCAGCGCTCCAAGGAAGCCGCCATGGATTACCGCTTTTTCCCAGAGCCAGATCTGCCAGCTTTGACGATCACCGAGGAAGAAATCCTTCGGGTAAAAGCAACGCTTCCAGAGCTACCCGAATTGCGCCGGGATCGCTTCGTGCGCGAGTTTGGACTGACGGAGTACGAAGCCGGAATGTTGCTGCAGAGTCGGGCTTTTGGGGACTATTTCGAGGCCCTGGCAAAGGCGTCGAATGGGAAACAGGCCGCGAACTGGATGCTCGGCGAGGTGAGCCGGACCCTCAATGACACCGGCAAAACCATCGGTAATTTGGGATTAAGCGTCGCCGAGCTCGCCGAGCTGATTCATTTGGTAGAAGCCAAAACCATCAACCTCAACACCGCCAAAGAAGTGGTTTTCCCTGGCCTCATCAAAGGCGAAGGATCCCCGCGCCAGATTGTCGAAGCCCAAGGCCTGGCGCAGGTTTCGGACCGCGGCGCCATTGAATCGCTGGTGCGGGAAGTGATTCAATCGAACCCCGAACAGCTCGCGCAATTCAAAGCCGGCGGGGAAAAACTGAAAGGTTTCTTTGTGGGCCAGGTCATGAAGGCCGGTAAGGGTAAAGTGAATCCACAGTTGGTGAATGAAGTGCTGGAGGCAGAACTTGCAAAATGAATCCATCCCCGAAGGTCAGGCACAGGACCGAGAACCCGAACCCGAGGTGATCGAAGTTCATCCCCAGGACAGTTTCCACCGCATTATTTTTGGGCAGGTGGAGGAGCCGCTATTTCCACGCCCTGAGCACCCTTCGGAAACCGCCGATGATGAATTGACCCGAGCGGCCCTGAATGATCCCGCTGCCCGGATTATTGATCTTCCAGATACCCCGCCGACGCTCTGGCGGTTGGTCGTGCTGATCCTTGTGATGGTGGTCGCGCTGGGCATCGTATTTTGGAAACACTGATTTTGGAAATACCGAGGCGAATCCATGTCTGAAAATACGACGTCTAAAAAAAAGCTGTCTAAAAATGCTTGGGGACCCACGACCACAGCCATTCACGCAGGCAAGCAACACAATCCCACCCGAGCCGTGACGACGCCCATTTTCCAAACGTCCGTATTTGAATTGATGGAAAACGCCGAGGGTGCGGAATTCTCCGCGAGCATCGAGCCATCGAATTTCTACACCCGTTGGGGTAATCCGAATTTCAGCGAGGTCGAAGCGGTCATCGCGTCGCTGGAAGGCGCCGAGAGAGCCTTGGTCACAAGCTCGGGCATGAGCGCTTTCGCGACCTTACTGGAGGCCCTACTCAAGGACGGCGATCATATCATTGCCCCTGCGGCAATCTATTTGGGCACTGAGCAGTTGTTCAAGCGCTGGGAGGCGCGGCGGGGCCTTAAAGTCACCTGGATTGAAAACACGTTGAATGTAGCCGAATGGGAAGCGGCCGTTCGCGCGGAAACCGCGTTGATCTGGGTGGAGACGCCCTCGAATCCCACTCTGGCGATTACCGATCTGGCTGCCATCGCGGCGCTAGGGCAAAAGCATGGCATCCGCACCGTGGCGGACAACACCTTCGCCAGTCCCATTCACACCAAACCCTGCGCCCTGGGGATAGACTTGAGTGCTAGCAGCGCGACGAAATACCTGGGGGGTCATTCGGATCTCACGGCAGGCGTCATTGCGGGTAAAGATGCGGATATCGTCGCCTGCTGGCAGGTGGCGAAGGTTCACGGGCCGACCCTGGATCCTATGGCCGCGTGGTTGCTGCATCGCGGCATTAAGACCTTGGCACTGCGGATGCGCCGGGCCTCGGATACGGCTCAGAGCTTGGCGACCTGGCTGCTCTGGCAAAACACGATCGCGCGGGTGGATTATCCAGGCTTACCTCAGCATCCTGGCCACGGCATTGCCAAGCAACAGATGGTGGATGGCTTTGGGGCCATGCTGAGTTTTGAATTGAGCGGAGGCCTGGAAG
>JAYVXV010000148.1:0-6408 GCA_043784905.1 Holophagaceae bacterium
TCAAACACGATGCTGACGCCCAACGATTTGAGGGTGGATATTTTATGACGCTCTATCTCGCACCGAAGGACTACCACCGCATCCATGTGCCCTTTCAAGGCCGCGTCAGTGCTGTAGGCCGCGTCGAGGGCGAGCTGTGGCCCGTAAACGAAGCTTCCACTGCGAATGTTGGACAGCTCTACGAGCGCAACCGCCGCGCCACTTGGGTGGCCACGGGCAGTGGCGTTGATGAAGGACTAGAAGTCGCGGCGATCCTTGTGGGCGCTACCCACGTAGGTGGTGTGCTCATTGATGAGCGGTGGAAAGAGGGCCGAGAACTGCCCAAGGACGGCGCATACTCGGTTCCCAATTTACCCTGCCAGAGCGGTGACGACTTGGGCACTTTTGCTTTCGGAAGTACCGTGGTTTTACTCATTGGTGGACCGAAAGTCGGTACCTGGAAAGCGACTCGCACGGATGGCGACGTGAAAGTCGGACAACGACTCGGTGCATTTGTCGGAGCTGTTGAATGACCGAAGATCTTTTTCATCAAGAACCCCTTTTTGAAAATGGCGGCGATCTCGCAGGCGCTCTGGAAGCGATCTTTTTGGCCAGCGGCGAGGTGCTGGATCTGGCCAAGCTGCGAGAGTTGACGGGGCTCGGTGAAGGCTCCATCCGGCAAGGTCTGGAGATGCTGGATGCGCGTCTGCAACCGCCCCGTGGCGTGCGACTCCTGGAAGTGGGCGGCGGCTGGAGGCTGGCCACAGCCCCGCAATATGGGGATCTAGTGAGCAAGCTCGTGACCACCATCCGAAGTGGGCGGTTGACCCCCGCCCAGATCGAAACCCTCGCCATCATTGCGTATCGGCAGCCCGTCACCGGCCCCGAAATCAATGAGATCCGAGGCATCAGTGCTTCCACCAATCAGCTCAAGACCTTACTGGAGCGCGAACTGGTGGAGATCGCGGGACGCAAACCGGTGGTAGGACGGCCCATGATGTACGTCACCACTCGAAAGTTCTTGCTGCACTTCGGTTTGCAAGGTCTGCATGACCTGCCGCTTCTGGCGGATTTTGGCGAAGGCAATCTGGAGGCCATCGCCCTCAGCCAGTTGGAGCCGCCCATGCCAGAAGGCTCACTCTTTGATGGCGAGCACGAGGTAGATACCATCCCACCCATCCCTCAAGAACACGAGATTGAATCCTTGGAAAACGAGACGGGCAATGAGTGACTCCACCTACAAGGGCTGGGTTCGTCCGGGCCCAATCCCACCGGGCGAAGTGGACTTGGAGCCGGGTGAAACCCTGGACTATCTTTGTGGCCATTTCCGCCTTTTCCAATACGAGAAGGGTCATCGGTTTTCCACGGATGATCTGCTGACGGGATGGTTTGGCACGCGCTGCTGCCCACGGGCGGACCGCATTGCCGACCTGGGCTCAGGTATTGGTAGCGTGGGTATGGTCGCTGCCTGGCGCTGTCCCGGCGCCACGATCCACACCATCGAGGCCCAGGAGATCAGCGTCCGCTTGGCCCGTAAAAGCGCCCGCTACAACGGCCTGGAGGAGCGCTACCACATACATCAGGGGGATCTGCGCGAAGACACCCTGTTGCACTTTCCGCCCTTCGATTTGGTGCTCGGATCGCCGCCCTATTGGCCTGTGGGAACTCGGGTGGAGGCTTCGCATCCTCAGGCCGTTCCCGCCCGCCTCGAAGTGCGCGGCGACATCGGCGATTACGCGGCAGCCGCCGTGAAATTGCTCGCGCCCGGTGGTGTCTTCGCCTGCGTTTTCCCACTGGATCAAATCCCGCGCGCCGAAGCCGCCTACCGCAATGCGGGCATGGTGCTGCTGCATCGCCAGGATGTGATTTTCAAAGAAGGCGATGCCTATGGCGTGGGTCTTTTCGCCGGGAGCCGCGCGACCGATTTGCCTGAAGCCCTGCGCGATCATCCCGAATTGCCGGGGTTTGAAGCGCCACTCATCATCCGGAGAGCCGATGGCAGCGTCCACCCCAGCATCGCGCGCTTCCGCCTGAGCTGCGGGTTTCCGCCGGGACTCAACGTGTAGAGTGGAGAGAATTTCGGACATGCGAGCCTCCTACCCAGTGCTTCCCTTCGATGTCGGCTGCGTGCTATTCGATCTGCCTCCCACCTTCCGCATGGATACCTCGCCTTTCGGTGGTTTGAAGGCTCCTGGACAAGGCCTGGAAGGCCCACGCTGGGCCATGGAATCGTTTACAGACCCAGGATGATCGCGAGGGGACCGGTGGTCTGATCGTCAGATGTGATGGATGGCCTTGCAGCGAACTCTGAAATCAATGCGCCTGCTTGGAAAAGTTGAGGAGATATCAATTTCCAGTTGGCATCTCGCCCTCAAGTTTTTCTATTTCATGTAGAACGTGAATAAAATTTTCGCCAAACGGAGTGACAACATACTCAACGCGCGGCGGGACTTCATTGTAGGCGATGCGCTGAAGGATGCCGAATCCCATATTCCTGTGCAGGCAATCGTTTAGTACCTTTGTCGTCAAACCGTCAACGTTACGAACCATTTCACCGGGCCGATTGATGCCGTTGGCCAAGAGACGATAGACCGTGAGCGACCATTTACATCCAAAGATGGTCTCCACCATGCGCGAACTGCGTTCCGGAGCAGATTTTCTATTGAATTTTTTATCCTGGCCGCTCATCAAGTTGTACCTATAAGTGACTACCCAACCAATTTGTACCTGCTGTTCTACCGGCTAGCAATGTTCTATACCTTACCCACACTAGCAACCACCTAAGGAGGGGATCTTATGGGAAACGTGAATCAACCCGCAGTCGGATTGTGCAATGGCGTCGATGTAGACAAGCTCGTTGGAGCAATCGAGGGCGTAAAGTCGGATCCGGCCAATGGCGCCCTGGTGTTCCGCTCGAAAACCACTTGGCACGATGGATTCCGGGCCACCCACACCACCGAGCGCGTGACGGTTGGCCGCGACACCACGGAGCATCTCATCAACCACGTCGTCAACAGCGACGAGCCGACCACCATTCTTGGCGCGGACACGGGAATCAGCCCTTCGGAAATGCTCATCATGGCCCTGGGTGCATGCCTCTCGGTGGGCTATGCCGCCAACGCCGCCGGCATGGGCATCAACATCCAGGAACTGTCCTTTGACATCGAATACATTGGCGACCTGCAAGGCTTCATGAACCTCAACAACGTCCGTCCGGGCGCCAGCGAGATCCACGTCAAGACCCACCTCAAGGCCGATGCCCCTGCCGCGAAGCTCAAGGAGCTCCACGACTACGTCAATTCCCATTCGCCCCAGTGGGACAGCATCGCCAACCCCGTGAAGATCAGGTCTGAGCTCATCGTCAAGCAGGAGTAGGGCACAGCGTTCGCACTCAGTCCACGCAAGACAATACCGGCCTCGGCCCCCGCCACCTTCCAGGGAGGTAACCTGATGAAAAATGTCGGTCAGCCCATAGCTTTGATCGTGGGCGGTTCCAGTGGGATAGGTCTTGCGACAGCGAGACTCCTGTTGGAAGGGGGCATCAAGACCGTGATCGTGGGGCATTCAGAGGAAAAACTGGCCTTGGCCAAACGCGAACTTTCCGAGCTTGGCGATGTCGAAACCCTTCAAGCCAATTTGTACGAACCGGACGACGTGGAGCGCGTCATTAACTTCGCCGAGGATCATGCCCGCCCCATCAAGTATCTGGTGAACGCGGCGGGCACCTTCAAGCCCACGCCATTCCTCGAGCATGAGCAGAAGGACTACGACAGATACATGGGCCTGAACCGATCCATGTTCTTCATCTCCCAGGCGGTAGCGAAGAACATGGTGGCGAACGGCGGAGGCTCCATCGTGAATATCGGCTCGATGTGGGCGAAACAGGCCATCAAGGCCACGCCTTCCTCTGCCTATTCCATGGCGAAGGCCGGATTGCATTCACTCACGCAACACATGGCGATGGAACTGGCGGAGCACAAAATCCGAGTCAACGCGGTTTCACCGGCCGTGGTCAAGACACCCATTTATGAAGCATTCATAGAACCGAAGAAAATAGACGAGACGCTCGCCACCTTCAACGGCTTTCATCCGATCGGCCGCATTGGGATGCCCGGGGACGTCGCGGCGACCATTGATTTCTTACTCAGTGACGATGCCGGCTGGGTGACTGGCGCCGTTTGGGACGTGGATGGCGGAGTCATGGCTGGACGTAACTAGAACATCAAGGGCGAATTGTGCGATGAGGGAAGGCGTAGGATGATCCGAACTTTCATGAACACTTTGGCGTGGTTGTCCATCTGCCCTGCGGCCATCTCAGGCCTTGGGGCTGAAACGCCAAAGATACTGAGACCCGCGCCATTGGTGGGTTCTCCAGCACCAGCCTTCTCGCTGAAAAACCTGGACGGCAAGGTCGCCAGCCTCTCCCAGTTCCGTGGCAAGACCGTGGTGCTGCACATCACGGCCACGTGGTGCCCTTACTGCGCGGCGGAGATCAATGGCCTCGTTGAGCTCGATGCCACCTACAAGGACAGAAGCGTCCAAGTGATCATGGTGGACGTGAAAGAACCCCGTGAAACCGTCGCGAGAGTCGCGGCCCAGTACGGCGTGGCCTTCCCGGTACTGCTGGACCCCAAGGGCCAAATGGCGCGGAAATACTGCCCGCCGGGCGCCCAGCCAGAACTAGAGAGGGACGAAGTGGCTTTGGCTTCAAACTTGATCATTGATGCTGAAGGCATCATTCGCTACTTCTCACTGTTCAGCACCGGAGCTTACGATGCCAAGCTCACAGAGCTTCGGAAGCGGCTGGACGCCCTCCTGCCGGAGGCCAAGCCGTGATCCAGATTGCCTTGTCAATGCTTCTCCTTTTGCAGAGTCCGGCGAAGCCAACCCAGTTTGTAGAATTGGAGCCTCCCGCCACCTTGTCCATTCAGGGTGGCGAATCCGCAGAGGTCCAGGTGTCCTTGCGCATCCTTGAGGGCTACCACGTGCAGGCCAATCCGGTTGAAGACCAGAATCTCATCCCCACGACGCTGTCGGTCGAGCAGCAGAAGGACCTGGATCTGGGCGCCCCCGTCTATCCAAAGGCCCAGCGCTTCAACCTGGAAGGCATGGGAGACCTCCCGACTTTCAACGGTGGGCTTCTCATCCGAGTGCCCGTGAATGCGAAGAAATCCGCGCGGCCTGGCCTGCGCAGCCTGAAAGCCAGTCTTCATTATCAACCCTGCGACGCGCATCGTTGCCTCGCCCCCCGCACCTTCACCTTCGAGGTTCCAGTGCGGATTGAAAGGGGCCGGGCAGCTTCTTCCCCTCGAAATTTGATTCCACCCCCTCATCGTGAGGGTCGCATTTTTTCAAATCAGGAGGTTCCATGCGATTGAAAGTCTGGGCTCTAGCCGCTCTGTTGATTCCCTTGGGCTTGACGGCGATGGATGCCCCATCGCTTCAAGGACAGGTCGCTCCGGCCTTCGAACTGAAGGATCTCAAGGGCAAGGTCCACAGCTCCGCAGAATTCAAGGGCAAGCCGACGGTGGTGATGTTCATGACCAGCTGGTGCCCTTTCTCCAAGGCCATGGGCCCCAACGTGGAAAAGCTCTACCAGGCTTACAAGCCCAAGGGAGTCCAGGTCGTCGTAGTGAACCTAAAAGAGGGCCATAAGAAGGCTGCGAGCATGGCGGCGCACTACCACTTCACCTGCCCAGTGCTGCTGGATGAAGATGGCTCGGTAGCCTCCAGCTTCGCGCCCAAGGACGCCCAGCCGGACCTTCCCCGGGATCAAGTGGTCATCAGCTCCAATCTCATCATCGGCGCCGATGGCAAGATCGCCTTTCAGACCCTGCTTGACACGGACAACTTCGATGCAAAGCTCGTGAAATTACGCGCCAAGCTCGATGAAATTTTGGCGGTGAAATAAGCTTTAGGTTCTCATCGCCCTGCCATGATCACGAGGCAGCCTTGGGAGGATCCTCCGTGGCTCTCCTTCCGATACCTCGGAGGCATCGAAACAAAGCTGCTCAAGAAATGGCCTCATTGGGGGCACACGGATGCACTCGATCTTTCTGGGAAACAGTTCGTCGGCGCGGCGATGACCGAAGCCAAACTTTCTTATGATCCTCATTTCTGGATTGGCTTGATGGCATGTTCGTTATTGAACGGTTCCCTGAAAACCCTGAGGGCTTCGGCGAGCTCGTCCGGGTTCAATCCGCTGACTGCTGGCTCTTCGATCATTCGTTTCCAAGGGCGCGGCGCACCCCAGGCGTAGTCACCGAAGACCACCACGGGCGTTCCTTCGCGAAGCACCGTGCGCTGGTCCGGCGAAAGGACCCAGGACTGACACCAGTGGTAGATCCACTCGCTATCATCGGCGGCCAGGCGGAGGCAGGCATGGCTATCGGGGTAGCCGGGAAGCTCGTATTGGTGGAAAGAGATCCC
>JAYVXV010000149.1:0-6383 GCA_043784905.1 Holophagaceae bacterium
GACGCCGCCATGATGGAGCTGTTCCCCGAGAACGAAGGCATGATCCGTTGGTTGAAGGCGGCCCAAGAGAAGATCGCTTTTCAGGGACTCCCGGCGCGCATCTGCTGGATCGGTGCGGGTGAGCGCGATAAGGCCGGCCTGATGTTCAACGAGCTGGTGCGCAGCGGCAAGGTGAAGGCACCCATCGTCATCGGTCGCGACCATCTGGATAGCGGCAGCGTGGCTTCGCCGAACCGCGAGACCGAAGCCATGAAGGATGGCAGCGACGCGGTCAGCGATTGGCCGCTGCTCAACGCCATGACCGCCGTGGGTGGGGGCGCGAGTTGGGTGAGCTTCCACCACGGTGGCGGCGTGGGCATGGGCTACAGCCAGCACAGCGGCGTGGTCATCGTTGCCGATGGCACTGAGCGCGCCGAGCGATGCCTGGCCCGGGTGCTCTGGAACGACCCCGCCATGGGCGTTTTCCGTCATGCAGACGCAGGTTACGAAGAAGCCCGTGAGCACGCGAAAAAGATCGGGCTGCATGTACCCATGGGGTGATGCCAAGTTGAACCAAAAGAATAAAGGACAGGAAACCACGAATGACGCGAAAAAAACCGCGAAAAGAGCCGTCATGGGCCGCGTCGCGGATGAAATTCAGGCGGTCTGGCGATGGACTCACGCCTTGGTGCCCAAGGGTATAAAGGGCCCTAACTGAACCGCCAGAAAAGTACTGGTGATTCCCTAAGGGCCCCTAATGTGATCCACGCCAGACCGCGTGAATTTGCGGGCCTTCGATCCGCAGGCGCTACGCGCCTTGCGAAGTGAATTTCGGGCCGGAAACAAGAAATTTCATCTGCGTTAATCTGCGGCTTCTTTTACCTTTTGGAACGCGAATCCGTATCAGGCGCGCTTATCCCACCAGCTCCGCCCCCGCAGCCTTGGCCAGCTTGCGGTCGAAGGTCAGTAGTTTTTTCGCACCCAGACTCTTCGCCTGATGGAGCGCGAGGTAGTCCGCCAGATCGGCGGGACCGGTCCTGAAATCATCAAGCGCGGCGCGGACTTCGGCGGCGCGGTCGAGGTGGACAGTGGCCTGTTCAGCGAGGATGGATAGGGCCTGATGGATCTGTTTCCGGCTCCAGCTCAACGACTTCAGGACCCACCCCAGTTCCACAAGCACGGTGACGGGCACCAACACGGCTGTTGCTTGGGCCAGAGCTTGGCGGGCGAGGGGAGATTGGCGCACATCGTCGCCGAGCAGGGCTCTCGCGAGAATGTTCGTGTCCACGGCGAGCATCAAGATTTCCGGGATTTTCGCGAAATCCGCTCGTCCACGGCGGCTTGGATGGCCGCGTCCACATCCACTCGGCCTACGAGTTTTGGGGTGCCTTCGGCGGTGTCCCAAAAGTCATTCCAGGTTTTCGTGGAAATTGGCCGTACGCGCAATTCACCACCTTCCAACTCGAAGCTGATCCTGGTTCCCGTGTCCAGGCCGAGGGCTTCTCGAATGGCCAGCGGAATGGTCACTTGCCCTTTGGTGGTCATGGTGCTCACGGCATTCATGGGTTCACTCCTTCCTTATATTTTAGCGTAATTCCTTACTGACGCCACTGGGTGAACGTAATAAATTCGGCCGCAGGTCGGTTTTTCCCAAAAATCTTTTACATCCCATGACCCAACCGTGACCACCCCTTGAGTGTGAAGCCGTACACTTGGAACTTGACATGGTGATCACCGAACCCGAAACATCCATTCCCGCAGGCCTCAGCATTGAGGCCGCTCGCATCACTCATGTGCGCGGCCCGATGACGCAACAGGTGCGCAAAGTCCAAATTGAACATGGTGGCGAAGCGGCCTGGAATGAACTGTTGGCGCAGGTTTCAGAACCTTGCCGCTTGGTCTTCAGCAAACCCATCGGTCTTTTTGAATGGGTGGATGCGAACCTTTCCGCAGAATTGAGCGTGGCTTACCACCATCGTCATGGGGAGACCTGGGCCTTTGATCGCGGGCGAGTCTCGGCGCGCGAGCAGCTCACCCTCATCAACCAGTGGTTGTTGAAAGCCGTGTCGCCATCTTTCGTTTTGCAAAATGCCTCAAGGGTCTTTCGCTTTTACTACCGTGGGGGGCAATTGGTGCTGGATGAACTGGGACCAAACCACGCCCGCATCAGCCTTTGGGCTGAGGGCTATTATCCGGCCTGGTACGAGCTGGGCTTACCCGGTTGGGCTCAGGAGGCGTTGGAGATGGCTGGCGCCCGCAACGTTCAGTCCTCTCACGAGCCCCCATCCGGTGAGGGCCTAGAAGGTTGTCACCACCGCTACCGCCTGACCTGGGGCTGAGCTCGGCGAGAAGGGGTAGGAACCCGTCAAAATTGGATGGGATGGCTTATTTTGACTAGTTTTGAAATATTTGACGGTGCACCTCCCAGAAGGGGCCTATGTTGAGTTCGCACTCCCTCTTTGAGGGGCCTCTATGACGATCCTTTTTGCCTCCGCCCCGCCTGCGGAATTACAGCTTCAGCAAATGCGAATCACCGAAGCCCGCGGTCCGAACGTGGTTCAAATCCAGCGCGCGGTGCTCCGCCGTGGTGGAGAGGTTGCTTGGACTGATCTTCTAGGCTTGGTATCCGAACCCTGTCGGCTTCGTTTTCAGAAGCCCTTGAGCCTTTACGAATGGGTGGATACGGCTTCGTTCACGGAATTGAGCTTGGCCTATATGCGGTGGGCTCAGCGGGACGACAGTTCCAAGGCGGGGCGTGCCGCAGCCAAAGAGGAGCTCATGACCTTGCATCGTTGGATGTTGCGGATGATGACACCGAATTTCCTCATCAATAGTCTGCCGCGCCTTTTTGCTCACTACCACCGGGGCGGCATCGTGACCGTAAATGAACTGGGAGCGGGGCACGCCCATATGACGCTCTGGTCCCAAGGCATGTACCCGGAGTGGTATCACCCAGGTCTAACAACATGGCTACAGACCGCCCTTGAACTCACAGGGGCCGAAGGGGTCTTGGTGGACTACGAAACTCCGGGCGCCGAAGGAATAGAGGCCTGTCGGCATAACTATCGTCTCGCCTGGAAAGCCTGATCGAAAAGTCAGAAAAGTGCTGCTCATTCCAAAACAGCCCCTACGCCGTAGCCGGCATAAGGGGCTGTTTTGGAATGATCAGAAAAGTGCTGCTCATTCCAAAACAGCCCCTAACCTGTACTCATGTCGAAACCTTGCCCTTGCACCTCCAAGCTTACCTACGACCGCTGCTGCCAGCCGTTCATTGAGGGGAAGAAAGCCCCGGAGACCGCGGCCCTGCTCATGCGCAGCCGCTTTTCTGCCTACGCCTTGGCCAAGGTGGACTACCTGCTAAAAACCACCGAGGCGTCGGAGCGCGCCAAGATTGATCGCGACGACTTGATCAACTACTGCCAAAACGTAAAATGCGTCGCCTTAAAAATCATCGCGGCAGAGCAGGGCGGTCCCGGCGATGAAACCGGCACCGTGAAATTCCACGCCAGCCTGCAGGTGCAAGGCAAACGCCAGCTCCACATCGAGCTGAGCCGATTCATCCGCGAAAACGGAGCCTGGGTCTACGTGGACGGCGATTCAAATTAGACCCCGCAAGCTGTAAACGGGGCGATCCGAATTGAAACTTGCAAATGACCGTAGGTCAACTATATTGATGACCGCTGGTCACCCTCGAGATTTCCATGGTTCAACGACGCGCAAGGCAGGTCCATGAAAAAGAGGAACGACGCCAAAGCATCCTAGCCGCCGGGTTGGAGCTGTTGGAAGGGTCCAGCTTTCAGGCCATCACCATGGAGCAGGTGGCGCGTGAGTCGCGCTTGGCAAAGGGAACCATCTTCCTCTATTTCACAACTAAGGAAGAATTATTCCTGTCCTTAACGGAAACTCGATTGCTGCGTTTTTTTGAATTCCTGGATGAAGGGCTTGGGTCGGCGCCCATGGAAATGGACCCGACCGCCTTTTCGGGTCTGGTTCGGGACGCCATCGAGTCCCAGCCGATCTTGGTGCGCCTGCTCAGCATTTTGCATCCTGTCCTCGAACACAACGTGGACCGCCTGATCCTGATGCGCTTCAAGGAGTTCATGGCCACACGCCTGACCCGGAGTGCCCGCCTCATCGAAAAAAGAATGCCGAAACTGGGAAAGGGGGACGGGATTCACCTGTTGTTCCAGATCTACGCGCTTCTTTTGGGCAGTGCCCAAATGAGCGATCCTTCCCCAGTGCTTCGAGGCGTGCTCGCGGCGCCGGGCTTGGACATCTTCGAGATTCCCTTCGGGTCCTTTTTTCAAAGGGCTGTCGAGCGCGTGGTCATGGGAGTCCTGGCGCCTTCGACGACACCGACTTCCCCTTCAGAAAATCAAAATGCCGAAAGCCCAAAATCCAAGCCTTCGCCCAAGGGCGTGGCCACCGGGGCCCCCTGGATTACTTGAGTCCCGCCAATGCTTCATTGATCTGGCCCACCAAGCCTGGGCCGTGGAAGATGAGGGCGGAATAGATTTGGGCGAGGCGGGCGCCGTCTTTCAGGGATTCGGCCACTTGTTCGGGGTTTCCGATGCCACCGCAGGCCACCAGGGGCAGTCTGCCTTTGAGCGTCGCCAGGATGCGGAGCCGGACTTCCCGCGCTTTCGGTGCGAGCGGCTGCCCAGAGAGCCCGCCAGCCCCCCAGGATTCCACCTTGGCTCGGTTGGCCGCGCTCACGATGCCGCGATCCAGGGTGGTATTGGTGGCGATGAGACCCGAAATGCCTGAGGCTGCGGCGGCTTCCACGATGGCGTCGAGATCCTGGAAATCCAGATCCGGGGCCAGTTTCAGGAGGATCGGCTGGGCTTCGAGACCCATTGCTTTGCGAAGCCCGAGCATTCCTGCGAGCAGGGGTTTCAGGGCCTCGGGCGCCTGAAGGTTTCGCAGGCCCGGCGTGTTGGGGCTGCTCACGTTCAAGGCGATGTAATCCACCTGCGGCGCGATCACGCGGTAGGCCGCCGCGTAATCATCCAGGGCCTTTTCTTCGGGCGTTTCTTTGTTCTTGCCGAGATTGCCGCCGACGATGAGGCCCGCAGGACGGCCCTTCAACCGCGCTGCGACCACATCCGCGCCTTCGCTGTTGAAGCCCATGCGGTTGAGGATCAGACCTTCAGATGGAAGCCGGAACAGCCGGGGGCGCGGGTTTCCTCCTTGAGGTCTCGGCGTCACCGTGCCGATTTCCACATGGCCAAAGCCCAGGGATTTCCAAAGCGGCAGAAGGCGCGCGCCTTTGTCCAGGCCAGCGGCCAAGCCCAGCGGCGAAGGAAAGCGGAGGCCGAAGGCCTCGCAGGCGAGTTCGGGCGGAAGCCCCGCCTTTGGCAGCGGCAGGCACTGCGCGAGGCCCCCGGCCCAGAAGGCGAAGTCGTGGGCGCGTTCCGCGTCCAGGCGGAAGAGCAGGGGGCGGATGAGAGGGTAGAGATCAGGCATCAGGTGAAGTTAAGCCGTTGCGCCAAATAGCTTGAACACTGAGATGGTGGACCGGCATAAGGGGCCGTAGCAAAATAACCTGAACTGTACAGGTTATTTTGACACGGCTCCTAATCGGCCCAACCGAGAGCCAACTGCTTACAGCATGACAGTAGTAGCGCACATTGAGTCCGGGCTGGGCTTCATTCGTAGTGGCTCCACATGGCGAGGATCTTCACGATGCGGGCTTCCTGGTCCACCTCGTAGACCAGCCGGTGCGTGTAGGTGATGCGCCGCGACAGCATCCCCACCAGGTCCCCCTTGAGCTTTTCGTAGGGCGGCGGCGTGTGCCAGGGATTTTGCTGGATGGCCTTCAGCATCTCCAGCACTCCCGGCCACAGGTCCGCCTCCTCCAGTCGCGCCTTGTCCTTCAGCGCCCGCTTGGAGATCCGCACGTCCCATTCCGCGATGGAGGCCGCCATCAGAGATCCTCCAGCCGCGTCATCCCCTCCACAGGCTCCTTCCGAGCCTCCAGCAGCACCTCCCGCAGGCCGGGCACGCCGAGCAGGTACAGCGTCTCCTCGATGCCCCTCCAGTCCTCTTCGGCCACCAGCACCCCATTGCCGCCCTTGCTGGTAATCAGCACGGGCTCGTGGTTCTGGTTGATGCCGGAGAGCAGGTTGAACAGGTCGGCTCGGGCGTTGGATGCGGGGATGGGGTGCAGCATGGGATCCTCTTATAGAATTGTACGATTTTTTGTACTACTCGCCAAGAGGCTCAACGGCTGGAGGAAAGGGGTCTTGAAATCCCGGAATCGAAGGGCTCATTTCGCCCCCTGAAAAACTGAGTTTGGGGATGGACATAGTCGGTCCTGAAAAATGAGGTTTGGTGATTCACGCGGGGCCCACCGCCGAGGGGGGATCGGAATTCTGCGACTTGGTGGCCGATAGGATCACGTG
>JAYVXV010000150.1:0-18913 GCA_043784905.1 Holophagaceae bacterium
GGAATCTTTGACCTGGAAGCCTGACAGCTGGCGGCGGCGGCCAGCGTCCCAGCAGCCGCGATACGAAGATGGGGCAGCGCTCGAGGCTAGCCTGCGCCAGTTGAGCCGATTGCCGCCGCTGGTGGTGCCCGAGGAAGTGGAGGATCTGCGTCGCAACATCGCCGACGCGGTGGCGGGCAAACGCTTCATGCTGCAAGGCGGGGATTGCGCCGAGCAATTTTCGGATTGCACGCCGGGCGCCATCGCCGACAAGTTGCGGATTCTGCTTCAGATGTCCGTGGTCATCACCCATGGCGGGCGGCGCTCGGTGTTCCAGGTGGGCCGCATCGCGGGGCAATACGCCAAGCCGCGCACCAATGACACGGAAGTCGTGAATGGCCTGGAGCTGTCCAGCTACCGCGGGGATCTCATCAATTCCGCCGAGGCCACCGAGGCCGCGCGACGGCCCGATCCCCGTCGCATGGTAGAGGCGTACTTTCATGCGTCCGCCACGCTCAATCACCTGCGCTCGCTCGTCGTGGGTGGTTTTGCGGACCTGCACCATCCCGAGCGATGGGAGCTGTCGGGCTCCACGCGCAAGGTCGAGGCCTACCGCCGCATTCTCGATCGCGTGCGGGAGTCCATTGATTTCATTGATGCCATCGCGGGGACCAAGGGGACCTACCTGCGCACCGGCGAATGCTTCACGAGCCACGAAGCTCTGTTGTTGCCCTATGAGGAATCGCTGACCCGCGAGGACCTTGATCGTGGATTCCAGTACAACCTGGGGGCGCACATGCTGTGGGTGGGCGAACGGACGCGAGCTCTGGATGGCGCGCACATTGAGTACCTGCGCGGCATCCGGAATCCCATCGGCGTGAAGCTAGGGCCTTCGGTGTCGGCGGAAGAGGTGCGCGAGCTAGTGGCAGCGATGGACCCACGGAAGGAGGCGGGGCGTCTCGTGTTGATCCCGCGGCTCGGCGTTGGGCGGGTGCGTGAAGCCCTGCCCCGGCTCATCCAGGCGGTACAGGGCACGGGCCATCCGGTGCTCTGGAGTTGTGATCCCATGCATGGCAATGGACTGGTTACGGCTCGCGGTCTCAAGACCCGCGACTTCGATCACATCCTGTCGGAGCTGCGCCAATCCATGCAGATCCACCGAGCCCTGGGTTCGGATCTCGGCGCGGTGCATTTTGAACTGACGGGGCAGGACGTCACGGAATGCATGGGTGGCAGCCAACAACTCTCAGAGCTGGACCTGCACCAAGCCTATGAAACTGGCTGTGACCCCAGACTCAATCAGACCCAGAGCCTGGAGATGGCTTTCCTCATCGCGGAAATGTTGGGAGGGCCTACTCGGTCGTGATGGTGATGGTGCTGTCCTTGTCTTCCACCGACAGCAGCAGCGTGCCTTTGGGGGCGTTCAGGGCCTGTTCCATCAAGCGATCCGGGTCCACGCCTTTACGCCTGGCCTGCTGGATTTGCGCGTCGCTCATGTAGCCCGCCACCGCGCGCGCCAGCCCCACGGCCAAACGGATGGTCACGGTGTCAGGCTTGCCTTTTTCGTGGATGCGCAGGACGAGGAAGCGTCCATTCAGAGAAGAATTCGAAGCCTTGGGTTCCACGCCCATGCTCAGCAGCGCGAGGCGGCAGGGCTCGGCGCAGGTTGAGGTTTGCAGACCTTTTTGCAGGGCGCTCACCGCCCGGCGATCGCCTTTTTGGGAGAGCTGCAGCGCGGCGGCCACCTGAACCTCATCGTTGCCATCTTCGAGCGCCGCGATCAGCCCGGGGGTCGCGGCGGGGTTCTGGCCTTGGCGGATGCCCCAGCAATGGATGCGGTTGAGCCGGGCTTCACGGCCCAGGAGTTTCTGATCGGGATGAAGGCTCAGGAATTCCGTGTAGGCATCGGCGGCTTCATCCCAGCGTTGATCCGACTCCAAGGTGGAAGCCAGCCAAAATCGCACTTCGGGCATCCGGGAATAGGTCGGGAATTCACGCTGGATATGGCGGTAAATCGCGGCGGCTTCAAACCAGCGCTGGGCATAGCGCAGATTCTTGGCTTGGCGAAACAGCGCGTCGGCGGGAGTTTCCTTCGCCGGTGACACGAGCGCAGGCGGCCCTGGCGCCCCCAGGATGAACGGACACATCAAGCCGTCTCCTTGCGAAGCAGCTTGCCCATGCGCTCGGCTTGGCCCTCAAGATTGTTGTCCCTGGCCCAGCGGCGCAGCTCCGTGGCCCGCTCGGGATTCAGGCAGCCGTTTTCGAGCGCCAGCTCCGAGAGCCAGGCGTGAAGATCCGTGCGGATGGCTTCGGCCTCGGGCACAGGCGCGCCTTGAGCGGCGAGCTGGTGGCTGGCCAGCAACAGGGACACGGCAGCTTCGCGTTCCCGTTCGCGGTTTTCTTTATCTTTGGAGCAGAGTTCGGGATGTTTCTCGAAATCCTTCAGGAGATCGGAAGTCTGCTGGAAGAAGCCCGCCCACAGCCGATCCTGGGCCCGCTTGCTGGCCTCCTGATCGATGCGCGCGATGTTACGGCTCTGACGGCGCAGGGTCTGGACCTGTCTCACCGCGTAGAGGGAGGGGAGCAGCACTGCGGCTGCGGCTGCCGCCAGCCACCAGGAACCCGCGAGGATGTGGGATTTCGGGTTGGCATTCAGTTCGAGGCCCAAGGCCGATCCGTGAGACCGCAAGGCCAGATGCAGCTCCAGCAGTTCCGCCAGCTCGCCTTGGGCGGCAGGGTCCTCCGGCCAGGCCTCGGGATGCATGAGCGCGTCAAATGCTGCGGCGTCGGAGGCCGCGTCGCGGAGTTCTTTGGGATTAAGCTCGGGCTTCATGGGGCACATCCTGGAAGGATGGAGTGAGGATCTTGCGGAGTTTGGCAAGGCTTTGGAACAAAGTGGCTTTTACGGTGCCTTCAGCGCAGCCGAGGTCTTCGGCGATGCGTTTCACCGGATGCTCGTGGACGTAGTAGGCCATGACCATGGCCTTCTGCCGGGGGGTGAGACCCTCCAAGGCTTCTTGCAAAGCCTGGAGTTTCCGGCCTTGATCCACTTGCATCCAAGGTGAAGGCTGATGCGGGTCGGGGGCGTCAAAGGACTCAGGGGGGGCTACCTCCCTCCCTCTTTTACGCAGATGGTCGGTCGCCGCATTAGCCGCCAATGTAAAAATCCATGCCGCCACGGGACGGCCCTCCTCAAATCGTTGACAGTGCTGGAGGCATTTGAGAAAAACTTCTTGGGTCAGTTCCTGCACAACGCCCGTTTCGCCCCCCAGGCGCCGGTAGAGAAAGGCGAAGACGGGCCGCTCGAACCGGGTCATCAAATGGGCCAAGGCCTCCTCGTGACCCGCCTTAAGGCGCGTCATCCAGACCTCCGGCAAGTCCTCGATAGGGACCGGCTGGTGGGAGGTGGAAGCTGCCTTGGAGCTCATGCGCTGAAACTCATACCCGGGGAATCTTTTGACGGTCGCCGGGGCCTACGGTAACCCAAGGCTGGCCGAGACGCCCGAGGATCGCATTGAGTTGTTCGTTGGTAGCCGTACAACGGATGCCAACTCGGGTTTTCTCCTGTATCAGCACAGGGGCCAATTGGTGCTGTACGCCAATCTGGCCGGCTAAGGCAACCAAGCGCTGGAGCCAATGGGAGGCCTGATTAATACCTTCGGGGCTGCCGCCAATGGAAAGCTCCAAGCGGTTTGGGGCCTTGGGATCCGTGGCGGGGGTCACGCTCCAGACCATGGATTCAAGGCCTTGGGGAATTTCTTTGGCATAGTCCTTGGGAATTTTGTCCCCAAGACCGGCCAACAGCGCCCGAGGATTGATATAACCCGCGATGGGCGCGGTGGGATCAATCCATTCTCCGGCACCGAGAGCATGGGACGCATTGGCTTTCTGTTGGAGGGTGCCTTGACTCACGCGACGTCCCAGCGCCCGCAAATCACCGATGAGGATGCGCTGCTGCGGATCCACCATGGCGCGGATCTTTACTTTGTTAAAGTCCATCATCACGTAGAGCGGGCAATCTTTTTTGTCTAGGGTCAAGCTACCTTCGGGGGGAAAAGACTCCGCTAAGGCGAGCTGCAAGGCCCGTGGATCCTTGAAACCATCGAATTGGAGCAGGAAATTCCCAGCCATATCTTCCGGCTTTTCAGAGCCACCCCTGGGCACGTCAAACACATAGAAAGTCACGCGTCCGGTTTCACCTGCGGGATTGATCTTGGCCTTCTTCAGGAAGAGATCCAGGGTTTGGTCCGCCAGAGGGTAGCGGGTAATGGCGGATTGGAACTCGCGGTTTTCCAGCAACCAACCCAACTGACCTGATAGGGCCATTGAACAGTCCAGCGGCGCTGATTGGAGCCAGGCCGGCGCTTTTGAACCTGTGCTGCGGCAGCCCACGCTAAAGGTCGTCAAAATCCCCGCCAAGCCTCCTAGGGTGGCCGTGGCCATAATGATCGCGGCGGGGCGAACGCGCATGTTGAACTCCAGTGGCCTGGGATACGCAGGAAGAACCCAGATGCTTAGAGTACCTGACGAATGGCTGGGATGGACTCAGCCTCAAGGCCATTCAAATTGGCATCAGGCCTCGGGCATCAGACCTCGTGGTTGTGGGTCGCTTCGCATGTATGCGTGCGAGATGGCTTATCCAAAATCAGCAATGAAGCCTGAAGCCTTCTGCTTTTGAGAACAAACGGAAAATCAGGGATAAATGCCCGGCACTGGCATCAGGCCAGCGTCCTCAGGGTCATTGGCAGGTGGGGGCTCTTCAGCAGCTGTTGCTGCTCGCTTTCGGAGAGCAGGCCCCAGATACGAATGGCGGATTCGCGTGGTGTTTTCGGATTGAGCAGCAGTTCCGACATGATCGGTGGGTGGGCCATCATGATGGGATGCTGAGCGATGAGGGCTAGCACGGCCCGTGGCGTCTGCTTATTGCGGGCTAGGCGCAGCAGGATGCTCGGGTCCAGTTGGCGATCTGAAACGAGCTGAGTAAGGGTGGCTTCGTCCTGCAAAACCTCTTGGGGCAGATAGCGGATGAGTTCGCCGCCGGTAGATCGCAGAGCGATGATGCGGTGTTGGGTGTCCATGGCGAGGTACATGGCCCGAAGCGTGTCTTGGGCGCGGTTTTTCACTTCCATGTGGGGAATGCGCGGGTCGCGCAGCACGTCTAACAAAGATCGCGGGGTTTGCAGCGTTTGGAGCAGGCGCAGCGAGGAGTGCTCGGAGAGATTAACGTTATGGACCAAGGCCTCTTGCACCGCCGGGTTCTCGCCCCAGGATGAATGGTGAGCAAGCCGCTCCGCCCGCAATTGATCCAAGGATGGAATGGCTGCCAGGAGCTCTTTTGGCCCAAGCCCCGGGTTTTCCAGCACCACCAAGTACACGCTGAAATCTGGATCCATCAGGGCGGCAAATAATTGATCGGGCTGGGTGGCTTGATTGGCGCCAAAGACCCGGTCCTCCAGTGAAGCCCACCGGCCCTCGGGCTGGGCTGCGGAAAATCCACTGGCTTGGCTTGACCGACGCCGTTGCAGCCGATCGTAAAAATATTTGACGACCCTTAGCAGCCCAGGGCATGAGCGTTTGGCCCATAGCGTGATGAATTGGTATTCGGTTTCATCGAGCTGGGTGAAGAGGCTCACGACCCGATGGATGTCGGGGCGGTTCCGTCCACCCTGCTCCAACCGGCGCAACAGATCCGCTGAGATCGAGAGCTTGCGGCAGAGGGCACCGGGGCTTGCAGGGGCTTGCACAATGGCTTCGCGCACCGCATCGCGGAAATACCATCGCGCCTCGCCGTAGACCTCCTCGAAAAACTCAGGTACACGGCTCTGTTGCAGCGTCAAAGCCAGGATCTCTTCGGTGACGATGGGGTTGTGAAGGGCTGAGGACCGGATTTCGAGATCTGCATCCATGAGCATCGTACAAAGTTCTTCGACTTGATGGGTGCTAGCGGCTCGCACCAGCAGTTCGGATTTCGGAAGCACCGCCGCGAACGAGGTTTCGGTCTGGACCGGCGCTCTGGGTGGGGCCGTGAGGGCTTCCCAATCCTGGTCCGCAGTGGGCAGGGGCGGCAGTTCCGCCGTGTTGCCCGTAGATTGGACCTGTCGGGCCATTTGCTTGGCCTGAGCTTTCACAATGGGTTTCAGGTCTGGTCGGAGTTGCTGATAAATGGCCTTGACCATCTCCGAACGCTCTTCCTTTTCAGAAGGGGGTGCATGATCCAAATCCCGCATCATGTCGAAGAGTGAAACGGCCATCTCCAGGTCACGCCGCAGGGCTTCGGGCGTATGCTCGTTTTCCGCGAGAGATTGGAGAATGGGCCCGTGCAATAACCAATGCGGTGTGCGGGCGATGAGCGTGAGCAGACGCGGCGCGGAAAGACTGCGCGCCAATCCTTCGATCAATTGAAGCTGCGGCAGGGTGGGCAGCTGGGGGCGGATGAGCGCGAGATTTCGGAAGTGAAGTTGCTCCTGGCGATTGAGCAGAGCCAGAAAGGGCAGTTCCTCTTCAGGAGCCACACTCATCTATGCACACGCCGTGCTGATGTGTTCCAGGAGACGCGGGTCCTCCATGAACAATAGGGAATCCACCAGCACACCCTGAAGGCCCGTGACCGCGATAGCGGCCTGGAGGTGTTCCCAGGAATAGATGCTGCCACCCATGAGCAACGGGAGCCTTGAAGCGTCACTGATGTCTTTAGCGGTGGCGAAATCCGGGCTGGCGTTTTCTTCTTGTGGGATGTCTACAAAAAGGAGCCGCTTGAATCCGTAGGCTTGAATCTTGGTCGCTAAAGACTGGGCGCGCATTCCCGCTTGATCCACCCATCCCGAACAATGCACTTCGCCACCCCGCGCATCAATGGCGGCGGTCAGGTGACGTTGGAATCGGGCGACGAGGCTTTCCACCATCAATGGGCTCTTGTGAAGAATGGTGCCCACCACCAACCAGTTGGCGCCTTGATCCACAAAATATTGGGCTTGATCAGAACTCCGGATGCCACCTGCCACTTGAACGCAAACCGGTGGCGCTTGTTGATGGCAGGCCTTGAGAATGCGACCGATGAGTTCGCGGTTATGGCCTGTGCCTCTGGCCGCGTCCACATCCACCAGAGCCAAGCGGGTTACCCCGTGACTCAGTAATTTAGCCACCAGATCCATCGGGGCTATGTCGTGGGAGTGGGCACCCAGAGTGGGTACCACACGACCCTGTTGGAGGTTAAGGGTAGGTAAAACCTTCACGGAGTCAGTCCTCGCAGCGCCTTGGCCCGCTTGGAGTTTACCGGAGCCTCGGCAATTTGCCCAAGATTCATCACGAAGGCCGGGCGGCTAGGATCAATTTTAGGGAAGGTTGTCTTGTTCTAGTCGTTCCAAAAGCAGCCTTGCCGCGAGAATTTCTCCCTGTTTAAGGCTGCCGGCGCTGGCTTCTGCCTGAAGCTCGCCGATGCGAACTCGCACGGTGAAAGTGGGTTGATGGTCCGGTCCTTTCCTCGAAATACATTCGTAGCGTGGGGCCGAAAGATTTAAGACGGCGGCTCTTTCTTGCAAAGTGGTCTTGCTGTCGCTGCGATCCCACATTCCGAGCTGAGAACTACGGATGGTGAGTTCGTGGCGTCTTTCCACCAGCGTCAAGACAGGGGCAAGACCTCCGCCCTCGCTGGTTTCGGCGTCCAGATAAATGGCCCCCAACAATGCCTCCATGGCGTCCGCCAAGGGTTTGCGAAGCGCACCCGGCTGCTTGGGTGCGCGAGATCCCGTGATGAGTTGGAGTCCTATGTCGGTCGCCCAGTCATGGAGCGCGTCGGTACAAACCAATAGACCTCTAAGCTTGGACATGGCCCCCTCAGACCAGTCGGGCCTTTCGCGGAAAATGAGCCGCGAGACGCAGAGATTCAGCAGCGAATCACCCAGGAATTCCAATCGTTGATTATCGGTTCCCTGGCCCGCCGACCCATGGGTGAGCGCCAGCTTCAGCAGCTCCGGATCCCTGAATTGGTACCGGAGCGCTGTTTCGATTGCTTCTAGGGGTGGACCTTTTTTAAGGCCCTTCGGGTCCCTCATTCGTTGCCCTCAAGGCCCCCGGGAATGCGGTGATTGTAGGCCTCGCCGTCGAGAATCCTGCGCAGTTGGGAATTCCCACCTTCCAGTTGCGATTGAGAAATGCCTTTGGCGCGGGCTTGACGGAAGAAGGATTTCACCTCGGCGTAGCGCCCATTGTTATAGGCGATGACCATGGCCCAGGCATAGGCGCGGGAGTTATAAGGGTTCGCGGCCAGGGCATTTCGCAAGCCTTCGAGGGCTTTCTCAGGGTTGCTGCTGGCGAGGGCCGTGGCCTCACTGAAGGTCTTATTGCTAAGGTTGGCGTGTTCGGCCGCGCTCAATTGTCCCAGGCTCTCGGAAGAAAATTCACCCTTGGGTACTGCGGGTTCCTGCCGTACCGGAGCTGAAGGTGGCACTGGGGCCGTGACTTGCGTGGGGGTGGCGAGCGGTTTTCCGGTGTTTGCAGCCATACGGGCGGTGAGGGCGGTGGGGTCTGTGGCTGGAGATTTAATTTCCGGTTTTAAGGTGGGGAGTGGCTCCGCCGGTGGAGTTAAAGGGGTAGCCGCTCCTGCGGCGACATGAATACCCGAAGCGGTATTTGGGGGAATGGACTGGGCTTCAGACGGAGTGGCTTGTCGAGCCTGCCACCAACGGTATCCAAAATATCCGCCCCCTGCGATGAGCGCCAAAGTGGCAGCTGTGAAAATCAGCAGTGCCGCTTTAAGGCCAGAGCCGGATTTTTTTGCAGGGGGCTGAGGCCGCAGCGCAGATGGGGTTGGCGCCTGAAAGGCCTGCGTAGGGGGCGTCGCGAGCATTTCCGTGGCCGGCATTCCCGCGACGGGAGCTGCGGCCTGGCCGGTGGTCGGCAGCAACGCGGTGGGGTCCGCGGAAAGGATGGTTGGTGCCGGGGTGGCGCCGCTTCTTAAGACGGTGGTGGATTCGGGAGCCTGGCCCTGCCAGGTTGGATCTTTTGCGGCACGAAGGGATTTCGCGAATTCATCGGCGGTCTGATAGCGCTCATCAGGATTCTTGGCCAAGCCTTTGTCGAGCACCGAGCGCACCGAGGGACTGATGCCTTGCAGAAGACTGAGGTCAATGGGCTCGGGGGGTTCGTTCACGATCTTATAGAGGATCGTCGGGGTGGTATCGCCGCTGAAGGGTTTGCGACCGCTCAGGTTTTCGTAGAGCATCACGCCCACGGCAAAGAGATCACTGCGTGGATCCGGTCGCCCCGAACGGATGTACTCCGGTGCCATGTAGCTCACCGTGCCCATCACCATTCCAGTGGCGGTCATGTCGGAATTCGCAACGCGCGCCACGCCAAAATCCATCACTTTGGCCCGCAGCTTTTTCCCGTCCCGCTGTACTCGAATATTTGATGGCTTGATATCGCGATGCACGATGCCCTGGCGGTGGGCGAAGTCCAGGCCATCGCAGACTTGGGCTAATACTTCGAGGGCCTCGGATCTACTGAGGGAGCCGTCCGCCATCAGCTCCTGGAGATCGTGACCCGGCACCAGTTCCATGGCGATGTAGAGCACACCCTGGTCTTCTCCGAACTCATAGATGGTCACTAGGTTTGGGTGATTGAGTGCCCCTGCGGCTTTGGCTTCACGGGCGAATCGCTCTTTGGCTTCATCGCCCTGCGCCGCGCTCGGCAGAATCGTCTTGATCGCCACTTCCCGGCCAATGGATGGATCTTCCCCAAGATAAACTTCGCCCATAGCCCCTTGGCCTAGGACCTTTTTGATGTGAAACTTGCCAAGTTTTTCAAACATGGATCTATCCCCCTCAAGGCTAATTGCCATGCTGCGGTTTAAGCATAGGACGTTCCAAAATTGTGACCACATTGAAAGAGGACGTGTTCATCGGCAAATTTCGCCTAATTCGTGACATGATTTTTTTCATATCCCTGGAGCTTTCATGAACCAAGGCACTACCCGCCAATTTCTACCGGCGCTCATGGGTAGCCTTCGTCAGGATGCGCAGGATGGCGTGTTGGTGCTGGACCAGAATGATGGCACCCGTCATCTCTATTGGGTTAACGGCAATCTCGTCTATCTGAAAAGCGAGGCTGCGGGCGAGCAATTTGGAAACTACCTCATCCGCCAGGGCGTGTTGGATTGGGACGCACTCCAAGAGCTTCTCGCCGAAAACAAAGACTCTCGCTTTGGTGATCGCCTTGTGAAGTGGGGTCTGCTCTCAGAAAAAGAGCGAGATCAGCACCTCTACAATTTGATGCGCCAGATTCTGCTTCACGCCCTGGAGCATCCCATCCACGAGATGAAATGGACCGAGGCAGGCATCGGTGGCCAATTGGATTTGGATCTCTATTTCCCGTTGGACTATCGGCGGATGGTCTGGGAGACCTTTCAGGATTTGACAAACTTGACGGACGTTTGCGAACTTTTCCGCACCTCCCGAAACTGGCGGTGGGAGGCCCAGCCGGATTTGTTGGAGTCCCTCAAAGACCTCCCACTCACGCCTCAGATGGCCTACGCACTCTCTTTCTTTGGAAAGGATCCCGTAGGATTTGAAACCATGGTTTCTCTTACGGGCATGGGGGAAGAAGAAACTGCACGGCTCATCGTGACCCTATGGAGTTTCAACGGATTGATTCTCGCTCAAGGCGAGATGCCATCGCCCGCGTCTAAGCGGAAAGTCGTGCATCCCGTCACACCCCGACTGGTTCCAATCCTAAAGGCGCCAGCCCCGGATGCGCCTCCGCTTCCGCCCGTGGCGCTCACGCCACCTCAGGCGTCTGTGGCATTGCCGCCCTTTGAGATGCCGATCCCGCTAACCAAGGCTTCGGTTATTGGCCTTGAGCATGCCCCTGCCCATCTCAAACATCTCGAATATCCCGAAAGCGATGCGGAGGAATCTCAACCAGGCACGGATCCAGGGACAAATCCTGATGCGGACCCAGGTGGCGTTTCCACGGCTGAAACCGCAGGCCTGACACCGACGCAACACGCATTGCGCCTATTCAAGAAAGCCAAACGCCTTAGCTTGGTGGATCGCACCAGTGAGGCAGTGCGGATGTTGGAAGATGCCATCAAGTTGGACCCAGAAGGAATAGGGGCCTATGACGCGCTGATGTTCTTGGGTCGCCTGCGGCTCGCAAACCCGGCTTGGTCCAATCGAGCCCTGGAATCTTTTCAGGCTGCTTCGAGTCTTCGCCCGAGGGCGGGGGAGCCCTTCGCGTTGATGGGGGAGTTGTACCGCCGAAAGGGTTTCAAGATCGAAGCTGCGGTGAACTATCGCAAGGCGTTGGAACTGAATCAGCACATTGATGTGCCAGCGGAGATGGACCTGACCGTCGCGGATGTGGAACCCGTGGAACCGAAAGCGCCAACCCTATGGGCGCGCCTCAATGCCTGGTTCAATGGGCCCGCAAAAAGTTGATCGCCTCAGATCATTCCGTCCCGAAGGTTCGATCTCCCGCGTCCCCGAGGCCAGGGAGGATGTATCCCTTCTCGTTGAGTTCGCGGTCCACGGCGCCGACCACCACGCGAAGGTCCGGATGATCCATTTCCAATCGGGCAAGACCTTCCGGTGCCGCGATCACCGAAACCAGAGTGATCCGAGACGCGCCGAAAGATTTAAGTTGGCGAATCGCCTCCGAGGCACTGCCGCCCGTCGCGAGCATGGGGTCGAGAAGAAAAACAGCGCGGCGATCCAGATGCGGCGGGAAATTTCGGTAGTACGCCACGGGTTCCAAGGTCGAGTGATCGCGGTACAACCCAAGATGCCCAACTTTCGCGGTGGGCATGAGCTTGAGAAAAGGCGCCATCAATCCGAGTCCCGCGCGCAGCACCGGAACCAGGACCGGATCCATCGGTGCCAGTTTTATTCCCTTCATCTGTTCAAGTGGCGTGTCTATTTCTATGGCCTCAATGGGGAGATTTCGGGTGGCCTCCATGGCAAGGAGAAACCCCAACTCCTCAGTGAGTACGCGGTAGAGATGCATCGGCGTGAGGCGGTCACGCATGAGCGTGAGCTTGTGGTGAGCGAGCGGATGGTCGAGTACAGAGGTCTGCATTACGGCTCCAGCATTGGGTTTGCGAAGGACATAAATATTCGTTGAAGGGTTGCGCGAGTGTGATTCATGACGCAACATGAGTTTGAAATGTATGACATTTTTGTTGACCCGTCAGGAATCGCTGCTTTGATTAAATTCCAGCAGGACAATTCAAACGAACTCGAACCGAGAATGATTTCATTCGGGGAAGGCACATTGGAGGCAGCGGAATGCTAAGAAAAATCGCCATATTCAAGGCCCTTGATATTGAGATTAAAAAGCAGAGAGGCCCTGCGGCGGTGAAGGATGCGTATCGAGGCCATCACTCTCTCAAAGAGGAATTGAGCCAGCCGGGCATTACTGTCATCGCGGAAACCGCCGGTGGAAATCCACTGCGCGGGCAGGTGCGAGAGACCTATCGTGCCGCCACCCACGCCAAGAGCTTGGTTGAAAACGGAGCTCGAGCAATATCTGTCGCCACGGATCGATTTCTTTATTTCGGCGAGGACAAGCACCTGAGCGAAGTCCGTAGCCAGGTAAAGAACCCCATCATCCGCCGTGATTTCATCTTCGAGGAGTATCAAGTCGAGGAAAGCAAGATCCTGGGAGCCGACGCAATCTTTCTTGTCGCCGCCTTGCTAACCACGGAACGACTTCAGGCTTTGATGAAACTCGCGGCCGCCAAGTCCTTGGATGTAGTCGTGGAGATCACCAGCGAAGCCGAGCTTCAGCGCGCTCTGGACGCAGGGTCTGACCTCATCTGCGTGGTCGGACGGAACATTGATACCTGGGAGCCTTCATGGGATGCGGCCCTCGCGCTGCTCAAGAAAGTACCCGCGAAAAAATGCCTGCGCATGGTCGAGTGCGGCATCACCACCCTTGCTCAGATCAAACAACTTGAATCCATGGGGGTGCATGGCGTCATCATCGGAGATGCGTTGTTGGATGAGTTCTACCCAGGCAAACGACTCGCGCAGATCCTTGCTGGCATTGAGCCTACGAAGAAACCCATGAAGCCAAAATTGAAGCCTGCCGATGCTGTCGCAACACCGGCGCAAAAAATTTCTGCAACAAAAATCAAAGAGAAGGATGCACAAACCGCGAAATTGCCTACACTCAAAGCAACATCACCAAGCTCCACCTCTAACCCTGCCCGAAAGGGCCCTAAGGAGCCAAAAATGGCACAAACCGAATCCATGACCGCTGGCAGCATGCCGGCTGCCCCCGCAGCCTCTGCGAAGAAGCCAGCCGCCAAGAAACCGGCCGCTAAGAAAGCCGCGCCCAAAAAGGCCGCCGCCAAGAAACCGGCCGCCAAGAAAGCTGCGCCGAAGAAAGCCGCCGCCAAGAAGGCTGCTCCCAAGAAAGCTGCTGCCAAAAAGGCCGCACCGAAGAAAGCTGCTGCTAAGAAAGCCGCACCGAAGAAAGCTGCTGCCAAGAAAGCCGCTCCGAAGAAAGCTGCTGCCAAGAAAGCCGCTCCGAAGAAGGCTGCCGCTAAGAAAGCTGCTCCTAAGAAGAAAGTTGCAGCCAAGAAGCCAGCCGCCAAGAAAGCTGCTCCTAAGAAAGCCGCAGCCAAGAAGCCAGCCGCCAAAAAGGCTGCTAAGAAGTAGGAAGTAACGGGGCTTTTATAGGCCCTAGATCATCCGAGCGTGATGGCTCCCCTCTGGTGGGCCTCACGCTCGGTCGCTTGAAATGGACCGTATATGCATTTGATTGACCGCGTCTCTGCCCTAGAAGTCTTGGATAGCCGAGGGAACCCTACGGTCCTCGCCAGGGTCGAGCTAAAAGGGCGCCCTGGTTGCTCAGGCTGCTCCATCATCGGCCAAGCCCTGGTTCCTTCAGGGGCTTCCACAGGGAGCCGCGAGGCTCTGGAAAAGCGGGATGGGGATAAGAAACGATATGGTGGCAAGGGCGTTTTGGGCGCTGTCCACATTATTAACACCGAAATCAGCGAGGCCCTTCAGGGAATGGATGGCCTCCAACAGGCGGAGTTAGACGAGCTTCTTTGCGATCTCGACGGCACCGATAACAAGGCTGAATTGGGTGCCAATGCCATTCTCGGCGTCTCCATGGCCATCGCGGACGCTGCTGCCAAGGCCACGGGCCAGCCCCTTTACCGTTACCTCGGCGGGGCTTCGGCCCGGTTGCTGCCCGTGCCCATGCTCAACATCTTGAATGGTGGCGTCCACGCGGACAACAACGTGGACATCCAGGAATTCATGGTGCTTCCGGTGGGGGCCCCGAGCTTCGCAGAGGCCCTGCGTTGGGGGGCGGAGACCTACCACGCTCTCAAGACTGTGCTGAAGACCCGCAAGCTCTCGACGGGTGTTGGAGACGAGGGCGGCTTCGCTCCGAACCTGGAAAGCAATGAGGAAGCCTTAGATTTGATTCAAGAGGCCGTTAAAAAGGCCGGATTCAAGCCTGGCAAGGATATGTACCTGGGTTTGGACTGCGCCGCCTCGGAATTCTATCAAAAAGACGGTTACCACTTTGAAGGTGCCAAAAAGACTTCTGCCCAGATGACGGATTACTATGCCGGCCTGGTGCAGCGTCATCCCATCATCACCATTGAAGACGGCATGAGCGAGGGGGATTGGAAAGGGTGGAAAGGTCTGACGGACAAGCTCAGCGCCACCACCCAGATCGTGGGTGATGATCTCTTCGTGACCAATCCGAGCATCCTGGCCGAAGGCATCGAGAAGGGCGTCGCCAACGCGATTCTTATCAAACTCAATCAGATCGGCACCGTAACGGAGACACTGCGAGCCGTGGACATGGCCCACAAGGCGGGTTACCGCGCCATCATCAGCCATCGCAGCGGAGAAACGGAAGATGCTTTCATCGCCGATCTCGCGGTGGCTACCGGCGCTGGCCAGATCAAAACCGGCGCACCGGCGCGATCTGATCGTGTGTGCAAGTACAACCGACTGCTCCAGATCGAATGGGAGTTGGGCGCCGCTGCGCGCTACGCAGGGCGGGATGCTTTCGGAGCACGACTGAAATGAACAGCGCTTGGCTGTTGGAATCCCGCGTGATCATGGGCGCCCTCGCCCTTTCAAGCCTTTGCTCGGCGGCCATTCTGTTTTCGCCTTACGGCCTTCCCGCCATCCACAAACGGCAGCAGGAATTCGCGAAACAGCAGCAGGCGCTTCAGGCATTGAACCGTAAAAATGGCGAGCTGGCATCCGAGGTAAAACGGTTGCTGGAAAAAGACCCGGAGCTGATGGAATCTCTTGCTCGACAGCGTGGCTATGCCCGACCCGGCGAGACGGTCTACACCTTTCGGGATCGCAACGACAAGCCGCGGTAGACCGTGCTGACCATCGCCTCTGCATCTGGGAATATCTTCGCCTTCGCATGGGCCCGTGATCTCCCCGCCTCTTTCGATGGGCCGCGATGGGCACGGATTCTCTGCGCCAAGGGGATAGGTTTCGGTTTGGATGGACTGTTTCGATTGCGTGAACCCGAAGCTGGAAAGCCGTGGGTGATGGATCACTGGGACACCGATGGAGCCTTTTCATTTTGCTCCAATGGCAGCCGCGCCGCACTCGGCTTGGCCGATGCGCCCAGCGCTGAAGCGTTAGATGTGATTTCCAGCGGCGAATCCATCCGCCTGCGGCGCGTTGCTGATGGCATCGGGCTTCGGATGCCGGAAGGATCTGGTTTTGGATTGAAGCCGATGCCGTTACTCATGCCGATTCAATTTTCAGAGACCGCAGCCTTTGGCTTGGTTGGGAATCCTCAATTGGTGCTCGAAGTGGGCGATGTGGACGCCGTGGATCTCGCGGAATTCGCACCGCCCTTGCGGCATCACCCAGCTTTCCATGAAGGCACCAACGTCAACATTCTGCAGGTCACGGGGCCGGGCACCGCCCGCATTCGGTCTTGGGAGCGCGGCGTGGAAGGCGAAACCCTCTGCTGTGGAACGGGCTGCGCGGTGGCAGCGGCCTGGATGGCCAAGCGATCGGGAATTTCCGAATGGAATCTTCAGCCCGCAGGCATGGATCCGGTGCGGGTGTCCGTTGACATGCAGGCGGACGATTCCTGGCGTGAACTCTGGCTTTCTGGGCCCGTGCGAATCCTTGGAACCGTAACGCCAGACGTGTCATTGGGTCTCTGCTAAGCCCCGCTTGAGCTACGTCCAGTGGCTGCGTGGAACGTGCTAATCTAGCTTGTTCCACACGCGAGGTTTCTTTTGAGCTATTCCATATTCGAGTCATCTGCCGCGCTCGATGCTCCGTGCAGAACTTTGGATGGCGGAGCCTAGGATGACCGCGCGCATCGTCGCATTGGCCAATCAAAAAGGTGGCGTGGGTAAGACCACGTCGGCCATCAACCTCGCGGCCTCCCTTGCGATGATGGAAAAATTGGTGCTCTTGGTGGATTTCGACCCTCAGGGCCACAGCACCACCGGCCTTGGCTTTGCAAAGCCCGATCATCGCGCCGGTTCTTACGCACTGATGAAGGGAGCTCCGGCCAAAGTCCTGATTCTGCCCACCGAAGTGCCCATGCTTCAGGTCATTCCTGCAGGCAAGGATTTGGCGCAGTTGGAATTCGAGCTTTTCGAACTGCCCCAACTCAAAGAGCTGCGAAAAGCGCTGGAGCCGGTGATGGAGATGTTTGATTTCATCCTCATTGATTCGCCACCGGCCCTCGGCATGATGACGCTCAATGCGCTCACCGCGGCAGATGAAGTCATCATTCCCATGCCCTGCGAATTTCTTGCAATGGATGGACTCGCCGAATTAATGGAAACCATTCGACGCATCCAGGCGGGACCCAATCCCAAACTCGAGTTGGGCGGCATCCTTCTGACCATGGCCGAAGAACGCACTAATCTGGGTTCTGCCGTGGCCAACGAAGTGCGCCAGGCCTTTCCAGGAAAAGTTTTCGGCACCACGATTCCCCGTAACATCCGCCTGGCTGAAGCCCCCAGTCATGGCAAGCCCGTCGCGTTCTACGACATCAAATCCAAAGGCGCCCAAGCCTATCTGAATCTCGCCAAAGAATGGCTGGGCATGGAGCTGGCGACTCCCACCGCAACCCTAAATGGGGAGGCTGAATGAATCTCAAACGTCCAGCTTTGGGGCGTGGGCTCACCTCCTTAATGAGCCAGCACGCGGCTGAGGACGCGCCCCAGCGCGAAGTGCCCGTGGGGTCGCTCTATCCCAATCGCCAGCAGCCCCGAACCCATTTCGATGAAGCCGCGCTGGAAGAATTGGCCGCCAGCCTCAAGCAGCACGGCATGGTGCAGCCCATCGTGGCGCGCAAAGTCGGCGACAAATTCGAGATCATCGCAGGCGAACGTCGCTGGCGGGCCGCACGCAAAGCGGGCATCCCCATGGTGCCCGTGGTCCTCAAAGAAGTCCCCGACGACCGGCTGTTGGAATATGCCCTCGTCGAAAACATCCAACGCCAGGAACTCAATCCCATCGAAGAAGCCAAGGCCTACTGGCAGCTCGGCGAACATTTGAGACTCACCCAAGAACAAGTCGCCGATCGCGTGGGTAAAAGCCGCCCCCAAGTCGCCAACACCCTACGCCTGCTGCGCCTGCCCGCAGCCATTCAGGAATTTGTCGCCATCGGGAAAATCTCCACGGGCCACGGGAAAGTTCTGTTGGGTGTTGCGGATACCAGGCTGGTGGAACAGTTGGCCGACTTGGTGATCGAAGAACAACTCAGCGTTCGGGCTCTGGAATCGAAGATCCAACACCTCACCACCCAGCACAAACCCAAAGGGAAGAAGAAGCACCCCCACGCGGTTTTCATCAAGGCTGCGGCCGAAGAATTGACCGTTGCCTGGTCCACCAAGGTGGAAATCAAAGCGAAGGGCAAAGGCGGCGTTGTGGTGCTTCACTACGGCAGCGAGGGCGAGCTGGATCGGCTTTTTGAAGCGATGAAGCAAGGGCCTAAGCAGAAGTCGAGGTAGTCCATGTCCTGGTTCATTAAGAAACGCCAACAAAAAATCGCCGTCGAGGCCAGAACCGTCCGGGTGCCCGAAGGCCTTTGGATCAAGTGTGACAACTGCAAGGAACTCATCTACCGCGCCGAGCTGGTCAATACCCACAACGTCTGCCCCAAATGCGGCTACCACTTCCGCATCGGCGTAGATGAGCGCCTGGTGAACCTCATGGATGAAGGCTGGACCAAGCTTTTTTCCGAGTTGCGCTCAGTGGACCCTCTGGGTTTCGTCGCTACCAAGGCCTACAAAGATCAGTTGAAAAAACTTGAAGCCGCCGGTCAAACGGAAGATGCGGTGGTGGTGGTCGAAGGCACCATCTCGGGCCATCCCGTGGTGGTGGGCATCATGAATTTCGATTTCCTGGCGGCCTCCATGGGCAGCGTGGTCGGCGAAAAACTTAAACTCGGCGCGGAGAAAGCCCTGGCGAAGCAATGCGCCTACATTATCGTCAGTTGCAGTGGTGGCGCTAGAATGCAGGAAGGAACCCTCTCGCTCATGCAGATGGCGAAAGTTAGCGCGGCGCTCGCAAAGCTTGATCGGGCGGGGCTGCCCTACCTCTCAATCCTCACCGATCCCACCACTGGCGGTGTCTCGGCGAGCTTCGCCATGCTCGGCGATCTCAATATCGCGGAGCCCAAGGCACTCATCGGTTTCGCAGGCCCTCGAGTCATCGAACAAACCATCAAGCAGAGCCTGCCTGAAGGCTTTCAGCGATCCGAATTTTTGCTGGCTCACGGCATGGTGGATAAGGTCGTTCCAAGAGATCAACTCAAGGAGTTCGTCACCGCATGTCTCGCATGGATGCTCCCCGCCCCCCCGGCCGAGGTCTAAACACTCCTCCCTCGGCCCACCCGGCAAATCCAGATCCTGGTTTCCGGTATTGGCGCCGGGAGTCAGACTGGCCGAATCTTCAGAAGCTCGAAG
>JAYVXV010000151.1:0-6327 GCA_043784905.1 Holophagaceae bacterium
TGTGCTCCGGCGAGTGGTGCACCGCATGAAATTTCCAGAGCCAGGAGACCTTGTGGAAGGCCACGTGAATCCAGTAGCTGATGAAGTCCACAATGAACAAAATCTCGACGATCTGGAAGATAAAAGGCTGGGCCGCGACCTTGGCCTGAAAAGTCGGGCTCAAAGCCCAACTGAAAGCAATTTTCGCGGGCCAGGCGATGAGGAAAGAAATCACCTGGACACCCAAATGACTCAGGAAAAAATGTTGCATGTCCAGACCCCAGTCATCCCTGAGAACTTTTTGGGTCTCTACTCGCGCGAACATCCGTTCCAAGGGAATAAAGATCAGGCAAAGCACCAGCAGTTCGAGCAGGAAATAGTCCAGCCCAAAATGGATGGGTCGCGCCGAATCAGCGCCAATCTTGGCCTGAGCCCCACCCATGAGCGTGGCCAGGACAGCAAAAAGCAAGCCCGCCAAGCCAAGTTTTTTCGAGCGGCTCAGGACCACGCTTAGCAGCCCCAGAAAGAAAGCTCCCACAATGAACAGCTCAATGAGGCCTCGAAAAATGCCGAGGTTGTGGACATAGAAAGCCTTGGCTTCAGGTGCCGTGAGCAAGGCAGGAAAGAGTAGACACAAGACACCGCCGGTGGCGAGCATCCCGAAAACGACACCAAGGATGCCGCTGATGCGACCCTCTCCAAAGCGGAATTCAGGAGCGGAAATGGGGGAAGTAGTGGCGTTCATGGAACCCTTCAGACAATCCTCCATCTTACGTTGGAATGCCCCAGGCCTCCGAAATACGAAGACCCCAGTGATGCTCAAACGCCCGTTTCCAGACCAGGGAATCCGGTTTGAGATCGGCCTCTCGGAGTCGCGTTTCAAGTTCGGTGCGCAGGGCATCAATGCGTGGCCCCAGGGCGGCTTCTGCCAGGATCAACAAGGCTTTACGCGCCCGCCTTTCCTCGTCGAAATGATCGAGAAAGCCCGGCGAATCTGGCCCCGGGGCCGATCCTTTTAGTCGCTGCCAGGATTCAAAAGCGGTGGCGGCTTTGGGGTCGCTGCGGAAGGGTTCATGCACCGAGGACCAGGCCCCGAGATCCACAGGCGGCGCCTCACCCCGCGCCATGGCCTCCCGCAGCTTCAGGCCTTTGGCCACATCTTTTTCGATGTGCTCGACTTTTACGAAAGCACGTGGCCGCGGACGTTTGGCGCGCCGCTCAAAATAGGCACCCATGGCGTTAATAATAAGTTCGGCAGGTACGCTTTCGCTTTCCCAAATCTGCAACCTTCGAAAATCTTCGCTGCTCAGAAAAGAACTGCGGCCATGCAGGTGAAAGGCCCACTCGGCTTCGATCCAGTCCCATTCTTCGCGGCTGTAGGGCATAAGAGCGTGTTTGATAAATCCCCCATGCCGCGACGGTGGTCAGCCGCGATGCAGCGCAAGGAAGCGGCCACCGCTGCGTATAGATGATACGCACAAGGCCGGTGACGCAGCGATGCGCGCGGCTGGTCCCGTCCCTTCGGGCTGGGGCGGCGGGCGTCACGATGCTGCGTTACCCTCCCGTGGCGTATACACCCATATGCTGTGGTCGGCTTCCTTCTTGGTATCGGCTTCGCCGATACGCAAGGCAAACTGATATCTGCCTCGCTCGCCCGGCGCTCCCAGCGCGGCGCGGGGGATTTATCAAACACGCTCTTAGGATTTCGGCACCAATAACCCCCCGTCGCCAAGGCGCACCACACCTTCATCAAATCCGACAATGTCATCGGCGTTGATGGCGTTGCGATTGGATCCTTTGAGCACATACAGGCCATCCGCTATCGACGTGCCGCCGTGGTCGCTCCAGGCCTGAACTCGCCATCCGCCGCTATCGTCGGGCGTAACGAGAAGGAAGGACCCTTCCTTGCCGTAGGTCCGCCAAACCGCTTCCGCCGGAATTCCCCCGGGCCGACGCGGCGCCCTGGGTGTACAAGCCAGGCCCGCCACCACCAGCGCCATTGCCAAGATTCGGGCCAAGATTCGGGCCATGTTTCGGGCCGAGATTTGAGCCATGTTTCGGTTCTTGTATCGGGCTTCCACGCTTCGCCTCTTGGTCTTGCCAAGAATTCTAGCCACACAAGGTAGACTTGGTTTCGGGAGTGCCCTGTGCTTTACCGAGAACAGATCCGCTACAAGAGCCGCAAAGAGATTGAAAAACTCCGGGTGGCCGGACGCCTGGCCGCCAACGCGCTGCGGGTGGCTGCTCGTGCCGCAAAGCCGGGAGTGAGTCTGTTGGAGCTGGATAAGCTCGCCGAAACCTATATTCGCAAGAATGGCGCGGTACCCAACTTTAAGGGCTATCACGGCTTTCCTGGGACGCTCTGCACCTCGGTGAATGACAAAGTCGTGCACGGGATTCCCACTGATTACATCCTGCAAGAAGGTGATGTCATCGCCATTGATTGCGGGTGCCGATTGGATGGTTACAACGGCGATACCTGCCTTACTGTGGGCGTGGGGCAGATCACCGAAGATGCCCGTCGCCTCATCCAGACTGCGCAGCTCGCCATGTATGTGGGCATCGAGCAATGTCGCCCAGGATTGCGGTTGGGCGACATGGCCACCGCCGTGCAAACGTTCGCCGAAGAGCGCGGCTACAGCATCGTGCGGGAATACATCGGCCATGGCATCGGCCGCGATCTGCACGAAGACCCCCAAGTAGTTTTCGCCGATCAGCGCCCCGGCACCGGCTTCCGAATGGAGCCTGGAATGACGATTACCATCGAGCCGATCCTCAACGCGGGCTCACCCAAATGCATTGTTGAAGCCGACGGATGGACCGTGCGCACCAAGGACGGTAGCCTCAGCGCCCAGTTCGAGCACGACATCGCCATCACAAAAGATGGCCCCGACATCCTCTCTATTCCTGATCCCGAATTTGAATTGGAAGACGGGCTTTAAAGCAGGCTTTCAGCCCTAGCTGATCTTGACGCGTGGATTTCGGATCGGCTCAAAGCTAATGATCAAAGCCAAAAAACCTAGCGCCTTCATTCTCTTGATTTCAGGCTGAACCATCTGACCTCATGGCTCTCAGCTATCGTGGACCCATGGCCCTACGTCTTTCAGCCCCCGCCAAACTCAATCGCTACCTCGGCATTCTGGGCCGTCGAGCCGATGGGTTTCATGATTTGGAGTTGGTGACAACGGTCCTGGATGGTGTTGCGGACCTGACGGATACGCTTCGCGCCGAACCCGCAGAAATGCTGAGCCTGAGCCTATCGGGGCCGAGGTCGGACGGACTGGCGGTGGATGAATCCAATCTCGTATTGCGGGCTTGGCGATTGCTGGAGCGCGAGGCTCGGCGGCCTCTTCCTGCGAAGCTGGATCTCGAAAAGCACATTCCGCCCGGCGGGGGGCTAGGTGGCGGCAGCAGCGACGCCGCCGCAGCTTTGAGATTGGGAAACGAACTCTTTGAACTCGATCTTTCGCAAGCAACTTTGTTAGGCCTGGCGGCAGAACTTGGGTCCGACGTGCCCCTGTTTATCCTCGGTGGAAGTGTGTTGGGCGTAGGCCGAGGAGAGCGGGTTTTCCCCCTTCAGGACATTCCGTTAGAGCCCCTGCTCATTGTTCATCCTGGGCTTCACGTGGGAACGCCTTCGGTCTATCGCGCGCTGTCCATGGTCGGATATCCCTTCCCCCATCCACTGGGAAGCCTTGCTATCAGCAAAGCTCCACCTTGGCGAAACGATCTTACGGGCGCAGCGATCTTCGTTTGTCCGCTGCTGTCGGAGGTACGTGAGGCGCTTCAAGAAAGTGGCGGCGAGCCGCTGCTTTGCGGGTCTGGGTCCTGCTGGGCCGCACGTTTCGAGTCCCTTCAAAAACGCGACAATGCCTCTGGCATATTGAAGGCCGCGCGCCCATCCTGGGGCATCTGGAGCGCGGGCTCTGGACCTGACTGATTGCGAAAAGGAGTTTTTATGAACCCGAAAGCTGTGATTGCAGCGGTGGCGGTCATTGGGATTGGGGCCTGGTTTGCCCTCAAAGACCGGGCTTCCTCAGACCCCGCCGTGGCCACGCAGCAAGCCGCGGAGCTGGCCGTCAAGGGCCTGCCGAATTTCATTGAGGAAGCCACTGACAAGGCTCAACGGACCTCCCGCCCCGATAACGTGGATTGGACGCATGTGGCCGACGACGCCATTCGATCCATCCAGAGTAAATCCGGCAGTGGACGAAAAAATCCCTATGACGCCTCTTATCCCGTTTTTGTGGCGGGCCCGGTGGGAACCCGCGCCGGAACGGTGTATCTGGATTCCAGCCACGCCGCAGCCGAAGGCACCATCTGGGTGACGGCCATTTATCTAGACCCGAGTAAGGCCATCCACAATGACGGGCATTCCGTTTCCATGCCGTCATGGAAAGCCAAAGCGGGCATCGGCAACACCGACCACATGATCATTCAGGGGTTATAAAAACGGAGCCAGGGATGCAATCACCGCAGACCATTCACGCGATGAACTCGATGCTATGGGTCTTCATTGCGCTTGAACTTCCGGTGCTCTTTCTCTTCGCCTTCACCGTGATTTTTCTGCGTCGAAAGCCACCGGAAAGCTGGCTCTCTAAATTGCTCACGTTTGAATTCCCGCTCATCGCGGTGGGTGGAGTTGGGCTACCCCTTTGGATGGCCTACCAGGTGTTAGGAGCCGTGACAAAATAACCTGTGCTGTTCAGGTCCTTTTGCTACGGCCCCCTAGGCCGGTCGGTTAGCTCCATGTTCAGGTTATTTTTCCGCGACGGCTTGGCTGTGCGCTCGAGCGCCTGACGGAAATCAAGTCGCGTTCAAAAAGATAGAAATCAACCACCGGTGGAGACCCACCATTCACCGATCCGGTTGAAGCGCAGCCCCTGGTCGCTGCCATGATGGATCCCACGAGGCATCCATGACCGAATTAGCCCTCCGCGTTCGCGGATTAAAAAAGCAGTATCCAAAAGTGCTCGCCGTGGCGGGCGTGGACCTAGAAGTGCGGCGCGGAGAAGTATTCGGCCTGCTGGGACCCAACGGTGCCGGCAAAACCACCACCCTGGAAATGATCGAAGGCCTCACCGATTCCGATGAGGGCGAGATGGAAATTCTGGGTCTCAATTGGAAGCACGATGGTTCGGAGATCCGCTCCCGCATTGGTGTGCAACTTCAGAGCACCTCGCTCTTCAACAAGATCACGCCGCGCGAGGCGCTCACGCTTTACGCCGGTTATTACCCCAAAGCTCGCACCGCCGATGACCTATTGGAGCTGGTGCAGCTCACGGAAAAAGCGGACGCCTATCACATCACGCTGAGCGGCGGACAAATGCAACGGCTCGCGCTGGCCATGGCTTTGGTGAACGATCCTGAATTGGTCTTTCTGGACGAACCCACCACAGGCCTTGATCCCCAGGCCAGACGCAGCCTTTGGGACGTGGTCCGGCAGATCAAGGCCGAAGGCCGCACCGTCATTCTCACAACGCATTACATGGACGAAGCCGAAGCGCTTTGCGACCGCTTGGCCATCATGGATCACGGTAAAGTTTTGATCACGGGAACGCCCGCCGAACTCATCGCGCAGTTGGATATCCCCAGCGTGGTGGAACTGAGCTTTGAAGGCCAGGCGCCACCTGTGAATGGCTTTGCGGACCGCTTGGGCTCCGCCGTTGAGGTGCGCGACGATCTGTGGGAAATCCCCACCCGCGATCCCAAAACGCTTCTGCCGAAATTGCTGGAGGTGGCCGAAGCCGCGCAGATTCCTTACCAACAAATCCACGTTCGGCGCGCCACCCTTGAGGATGTATTTCTTCAAAAAACCGGCCGCAGCCTGCGGGAATAGAAGGCCGTTTTTCTTCAAAGCTATTTCTTTTCTGCTTGCCCCTTCGCTTCCTTTACACCTTTCGCGTCGCTTCTTTGTTTTTTGAGGTCTCCCCATGTTGCTCTGGCGCCAATTTTTGATGGAATGGAAACTCTACAGCCGCGATCGCGGAGCCATGTTTTGGACCTTCGCCTTTCCGGTGCTAATGCTTTTAGGGTTCGGCGTGATGTTCAGAAACGGTGACACGCCAAGGCTGAGCGTGGTGTGGGTTAAGCCTGCGCAGATCCAGGCGAAGGATGAAGCCCTGTTGAAAACCCTGGAGCAATTCCCCACGAAGCTCATCCCTCTTTCACCCGCTGAAGCCGAAGCCAAATGGTCCCGAGGCGAAACCGCCATGCAGATCGAACCCACCCGTGACGGCTTCCGAATGAAAGTGAACAGCTACTTGGTGGCTCAGGGCCAAATGACCGCCCAAGTCGTTCAACAAGCCTTCCTCATTTCCCAATCGCAAATGCAAGGCCAGCCCATGC
>JAYVXV010000152.1:0-6324 GCA_043784905.1 Holophagaceae bacterium
ACGGACAGATTGACCTTCTTCAGCACAACTTTCGGCCCGAAGGCCTTGGAAAGATCAACGACCTCAATGACGGGCCTCATACGAGCATCAACTTTGTGAGGAAGAAATCCGCGATGAGGATCCACAGCGAACTCGTTACGACGCTACTTGTGGGCGCGTTTCCAACGCCTTCGGCGCCGCCCCGGGTCCGGTAACCACGCCAACAACCGACGAGAGAAATAATGAGACCGTTGACCATGGCCTTGGTCATGGCGATGCCGACGTCTCGGGTTCCAATGAGCTTGTAGAACTCGTGGGCGTAGGTTTCGGCGCTTTGCCCTTCGACGGTAACCAACAATAGGTAACCACCCCAATATCCAACGTAGATAGCGATACCCGTGAGCAATGGCAGCATCACCAGGGCTGCCAATACCCGAGGCACAAAAAGGTAGTGGACAGGGTCGGTGGCCAGGCATTCCAACGCGTCAATCTGTTCGGTTACTTGCATGGTGCCTAGCTCTGCGGCCATGGCCGAGCCTACGCGCCCGCTCATCATCAGACCCGTGATGACCGGGGCCAGCTCACGAACCACCGCCAGGCCTTCTACGCTTGATGCTAGGCCCTGAGCCTGGAATTGCTTGAAGCCAAACGCGAGCTGCACCGCGAACACCATGCTCACGGCGAGCGAGGTGAGCAACACCACTGGAATTGAATTCACTCCCACGGCCACAAACTGCCGCATCAGGTTTTCGAGATCAAAGGGGCGACGAGGAATGGCTGCAATGGCGCGTCCCGACATCACCACGAAGTCCCCGGCCTGGCCGAGGAGATTCAGCACGGATGCACCGATCCGATCTGTCAACGCAAGTAGTCGGTTCATAGGAGTATGGGGAAGCCAAACGGAGAGTTTAGCTTAAGATGGTTTTTTCAGCTTGTCTCGATACCTCACTGCGCCTTCTTCCTTGATGGTCAAGGCAGGCCGGGTGATCGCAAGCGCTTGGGCGGGCACATTCTCGGTGATGGTGCTGCCTGCGGCGATGATGGCGCCATCACCAATGCTCACCGGAGCCACCAGCTGGGAATCACTACCAATGAAAGCGTCTCGTCCGATGAGGGTTCGATGCTTTCTGAATCCATCGTAATTGCAGGTGATGACGCCCGCGCCGATGTTGGTGTTTTCTCCTACTTCGGCGTCTCCGATATAGGCCAGATGATTGGCCTTGGCACCGGGTTTCAGAATGGCTTTTTTGGTCTCCACGAAATTACCCACATGGACATCAGCCTGGAGTTCAGTTCCCTCCCGCAACCGTGCGAAGGGCCCCACGACCGAGCGATCACCGACCTTGGCGCCTTCTAGGATGGAATAGGGGCGGATGATGACGTCTTCGCCGATCACTCCACCTGAGATGACCGAGCCTTGACCCACGCGGCTTCCGGCGCCGATGCGGGCATCGCCTTCGAGGCAAATGCCAGGCCCCAACGAAACGTCCAGGGCCAATCTCACCCGCGGGCCGATGAGCGAACTCGTTGAATCCTGAAAGCTCACGCCCTCAAGCATCCAGGCGGCATTGATCCGCTCCCGTGCGGAGGTCTGTAACGCGGCCTGATCCAACCTCGAGTTCATGCCTGCAAGTTCTGCTGGATCACAACGATGGACGTGGATGCAGTGGTTTGCGGCCACCTCCATAACGGCGTCGGTCAAGTAAAGTTCGCCCTGAGCATTGTCGTTTCGCAAGCGATGCAACGCGGGTTTCAGTAGGGCCCAGGGCAGAGCGTAGGCCCCGCCGTTCACGAGTTGGATAGCCCGTTCAGATTCACTCGCGTCCTTTTGCTCCACCAGTCGCGTGAGCGATCCATCAGGCTTGACGATGACTCGACCATAGCCAGTGGGATCCAACAAATTCATCGCGAGTAAACACCCGAAAGTTCCTTCCGACCCACAGAGACCCGCTACGGTTGCGGGGGTGATCAGTGGTACGTCGCCTGAAAGAATCACGACTCGTTCAGCCTGAAGACGATCCAATTCGCCTTCGCAAACACGCACCGCATGGCCCGTCCCCAGGGGCTCGACTTGGTCCACGGTCAGCACGGGGCAGGGGAGAAGACCCGCATCGCGCCACGATCCAAGGGCGGATAAAACGTGTTCTTTGCCGTGATGCACCACCACGATCGCGGCCTCCATCGTCGGAGGTAAAGTTCGCAAGACCCAGAGCAGGGAGGCATCGCCAAGGATCGGATGAAGCACTTTAGGAAGCCGAGATTTCATCCGCTTGCCTTGGCCCGCCGCGAGGATCACCGCCACTGTTTTCATGCGCGCTCCGATCCGTTCGATTTGCTCAGCAAGGCTAGAATGCTCTGCACGAATTCCTGGCTGGGGAATGGCTTCTCGATGAAGCCTAGCTTCGAGAGGCCCAAGCGCAGCGGGCTCACGGGTTGCGCACGGCCGTTGCCCATCACCAGCGTAGGGATGGGTTCGCGTTGGAATCCGCTAATGGATTTTGCGAAGCGCTCGAGTTTCGCGGTCCTTTCCATCACCAACACGTCGGGCGGGTCCTGACTGCGGGAGGCTTTTAAAAGGTCGTGCAGATCCCCAAAGGTCAGGGCCTGCCCTCCATTGCGGATGACCAGGCTCTCCAGGGATTCGCGCACCAGCGCATCCTGATCGAGGATCCAAACGTAGCGCGAAAGCAGCGGCGAAATATGCGGCTCGGTTTCAGGCTCGGCCAACGGCAAATAAATTTGAGGCCAGAGACCGCCCTGGTCGTCGTGGCTCAGCTCTAGCATGCCTCGAGATTCGCCGACGACCTGCTGCAGCCAGGTGAGCCCGAGCATGGCGGACGGATGTTTGAGATGGGGTCCGTTGAGATCCAGCGTGAGCAGTGCCCAGCGTCTCCCCCCCAATTCCTGTAGTTCCAGTACCAGCGTCAGGGTGCCCGCATCGAGCCCTTGGCGGCCATGAAGCACCAGGTGAGTAGCCACGCGCTGGAGCGCATCGGGGGACATCCTTAAGGGCAGCGCCACGGCGCGGACCTGAACCTGGATAAGAGGGGGAAGCATCCGCTGAAGGCGTGGAATAAGATCATTCAAGGTCTTGAAGGAATCCAGAGATGTCGTTGGCGCATCCACCGTAGTAGCGCCCGGCGTAAGGCGCTGCGCCGCCATGAGGATCAGTTCTGCGGCCTCGCGGGTGCCATGTTCCAACGTCTCACCAAGAATCTGTTCCGCCGCCGGAATGATGGTGCCCAGGGCGTTGACGATGAACCGCCGAGACGACGCGGAACCGTCTTCATCCAACAAAGCCGGTCCCGAGGATTCACCGCGCAGGGAAAGCGTTCCCGCATGTTGATTGGAAATCCACACCAAGGCCATATTGCGGTCGAAGGGAACGGCCTCTAGCTGCACATCCTGAAAGGCACCATCCCGACGAACCAGGGCGCCGACGGTGCGCCCACGATTGTGCTTTAGCAGTTGTTCACGCAGGTCGTCCCAGGCGGAAACGTCCTGTCCCTGGAGCATCGCCGAAATCATGAAGCCTCTCAGTTCGTGGCGAGGCAGACCCACCAGATGACTAAAGGCTCCGTTGGATTCCAGCACCATCCCCGCATCGTTCACCAGCAGAATCGGCTGCTGAGACTCGATTCCATAAAGCAAGGAAGGGCCCTGGGGTTTTTCACTCACGTCGAGCGCCGCCAGGGCCGTGCGCATGGCGTCGCCTCGACCCTCGACCCAAATGCCTTGGCTGCGAAGCCAGGAGAGCTGTTGCAATGCCACCAGGCCCAAAAGCAGGCCCGCGAGGAGCGAGGCCAGAAAGGACAGAGGTGCAATGGCGCCGGGGAGTAATTGGGAAATCGCCTTGGTGGTCAGTACCGTAAGACCGCCCACTAGGGGCACTCTCAGTGACAGCCAACGTCCTTTGCTCAAGCGATAACCCACATCCGAAAAGAGCATCCAGAGCCCTGCTTGGAAGATGGACGTGCCCCAGAAATAAAGAACGGTCAGGTTGGGGTCAAGGCCCACTTGCAGCGATAAAAGCCAAGCAAACAAGGTGGCGCCGCCCACGCCGAAACCCAGTCGCCGCAGGCCTTGGCGTCCCTCGCGATTAACCTGAATGAACAGGCTGAACCCGAAAAGCGTGCCCCCGAGAAAAGCCGAAGGAAAGGGTTGAAGCCCCAGTTTCTGGCTTATGTTCAGCCAGGGCAGGGAGAGTACCGCCAGGATGCCGCCCAGAAAATAGCCATAGCTGAGACCGACTCGGCCTTTTCGACGAAATATCCAGAACCCGAGCCAGGGTGGCAGGGGCAACAGGAGCGCGAGGAAGAGGTCTTGGAGCATTGGATCGTGTTTCAGAATGATTGGACCACTTCAGCCTGCCACAATCCGCGCAAAGCGTTCATGCACCAGAGCTGGCCGCCGTGAATTTCTTCCAAGCCAATGGGTGCGTGAAGGACCTCCCAGCCCTTAGCATCAGCCCATCCGGGCAGGTCCAGAGACTCGGCGATACTTCGCACACGGCCTTGGAGTGGCGGAAGCACCAGCTCCTTGCCGCGCAGGATTGCGCAGGCCGCGATGGCGGTTTCGGCCACCGTCCCGTCAGGCCAAAGCAGCAGTGAATCTTCTGCGCCCCCTTGATGCGCGGCGCTTAGGACATCCAGATTCCAAGGACCCAGAATGCCTTTGAGGGCTGAACGGTCGTCGTTGCGTACCTCCCCGAGAGGATGGGGCATGGGCACGAGCCGATAGGGCCAGATGGGCTCTGGCAGTGCTTCCAGCTTTATGGACAAGGCGTCGGAATGGGCCTGGATCCGACAGGCCAAAAATGGGATAGTGCCCCTTGAAACTTCGCTAATCCATTCCAAAACTTCGGCCTCAACATGCCTCAACCACCACAGATCCCATTCCAATCGTTGTGCACCCTCGTGCAGGCGCGTCAGATGCGCATTCCAGTGGATGGGGCCCCCCTTTTCGACTCGCAGCGAGGTTCGCGGCAGAGAGGTTGATGGAATAGGCCACCCCTCATGGTTTTTGGCCCCGGCTCCGAAGCTGCGCCACTGGGGAAGGGGCATCACGCTCAGGTCAAACTCTCAGTCACGGCGACTTCGGCCTTCCATGTTTCGTTCTGAGCGCGGGCGGCGAGGCGCACAGCCAGGGCCGTGGCTTCAAGAAAATTTGAAGGATCGGCTTTCCAGAGTCCAGCCTTGTCGAAGGCCGTTCCATGATCGGGGCTCGTCCGAATGAAGGGGAGACCCAACGTAAGATTGACGGCCCGCTTGGGTTCCAGCACCTTGATGGGGATCAACCCCTGGTCATGATAAAGCGCGACCACCAGATCGAATTCGCCGTTGCTGGCTCGATGAAAAAGGCTATCGGCCGGGAGCGGGCCGAAGAAATGGGGCGCAGGACGGCGGGAGGGCCGAGCGCCTGGCTTTCCGACCTTTTCCATTTCCAAACCCGCGTGGCCCGTAGGCGAGATCATCGGAATCAAACCCGAGTGTTGGCCCAAGGTTTGGGTGCTGTTCCGGGCTCGGCTTGGGAAAATCGCCCAGCCTTCAGGAACGGAGTCTGGGCGAAATGGCGAGGCTACGTGCTCAAAAGGTGTGGATTCCCCCAGTAGGTCGAAGTCCATAAATGAGGCTTCCGCAAGCACCACGGCCTCAGATAGCAGCGTTTCTTCCTCGCCAAAAGCGCCCCCTTCACCCGCGTGGGGATTGAGCGCGCAGAGGGCCACCCGCAGATCATTCTTGCCCGTGAGTTGAATAAATCGGTCGGCGGAAAAACTCAATGTTTCTGCAACGCCATCCATGCTGAGCTCTTCCACGACAGAGCGGAGACTTTGATGAACCGTGTGCAGCACGACGCATAGGCTCGGACTCACGAAGGCCATTCGGGTGATTTCCGTACCCGACAGCTCTTGAAGAAATTCCGTGTGGCCGGGGATGTTATATCCCGCCTGATGGGCTGCGGCTTTGGAAAGGGGAAGGGTCACGAGCGCATCGGCCTGGCCTGTCATCACCAAGCGGGCGCCAGTCCTCACGGCCTCGACCGCGGCTTTGCCTGAGGCCGCAGAGCCTTCTCCCAATACAAGATTTTGAAAAACGATTTCGGGCGTCGGATCAATCCAAAGAGCTTGGCCGGCAATTCCACCTTGGGACGGGGATGCATCCGGCGAAGCATTTGTATAAAGGTCGTAGACAGTCTCGCCAGAAACAGGTTGACGGGAGCTGGTGTGATCTTCCCAGTGCCAGTAGACCTTTCGACCCGTAACGGCCTGGTGTTCCAGCAAGTCTGGACCGGCTTTAGAACCCACCACGATCACGTCGGCCCAGCGATTGATGGCGGCCAGCGAGA
>JAYVXV010000153.1:0-6278 GCA_043784905.1 Holophagaceae bacterium
ATCGGCATTGCCGCGTTCCCAACCCACGCCGATGGCGCTGAAACACTTATCGAACGCTCGGACAAAGCCCTGTTGAAAGCAAAATCCATGGGTAAGGGCCGGGTCGTGATATTTGACGGAACCTAATCCGACCACGATTGGAAGACATGAGCGTGTTGCTACGCCTTCTTTTTATTCTTTTTCTTTGAACCACCGCCGAAGACCTTTGCCAGAAGACCCTCTTCAGCGACGGCTGCAGGGGCAAGGTCCTCGCTCTGGAGGGATTCCAACAATTCGCGGGCCAGGGCTTCCTGCTCCTTGGTGAGCTTTTTCGGCACCTCAGCTCGGAGGTGCAGGTAGAGGTCTCCGCGGCCATGGCTCTTGGGTCGCGGAACGCCAGCGTTAACGACCTTCACGATGGTGTCCGAGGCTGTTCCGGCTTGAATGTTGACGTGCTCCTCACCATAGAGCGTTTCAACTTTTAGCTTTCCACCCAGCGCCAGCAAGGGCCAAGGCACTTCCTGTTTGGTGTGGAGATCGCTGCCGTCCCGCTGATAGCGAGGATCTTCTTGCACATCACAGACAATGAATAGATCCCCTCGGGGCCCACCCGCGCGGCCGGCCTCACCCTGCCCCAACAACTTCAAACGCATACCGCGATCCACGCCGGCAGGAATTCGGAACGTCACGGTCTTTCGACGTTGCACACGACCTTCGCCTCGGCAGGATGCACAGGGGCTAGCAATTATTTTTCCTCGGCCATCACAGCGAGGGCAGGCCATGGCCATCTGGAAAAACCCCTGACGCATGGCCACCTGGCCGGTGCCACGACATTGGGGACAGGCCTGGGGGCTCGTTCCGGGGGCGCAACCATTGCCTGTGCAGGTATCGCAGGATTCAAGGCGAGGGATTTCAATCTGTTGATTCTCAAGTCCGAAAACCGCGTCGCGGAATGGGATCCGAAGGGTGTATTGAAGATCGGAACCGGGCTCGCCGCCACCTGAGCGCCGACGCTGGCCGCCCCCAAAGATGTCGCCGAAAATCCCTCCACCGCCACCACCGAAGAACTGGCCCATGATGTCTTCAAATCCCGCAAACTGCCCTGGCTCGAACTGGAAAGATTGGCCGCCTCCCGCGCCACCTGCCCCGCCCAGGCCCGCGTGGCCGAACTGATCATAGGTCTGCCGCTTGTCCGCGTCCGAAAGGACGCTGTAGGCCTCTGCGGCTTCCTTGAATTTTTCCTCGGCTTCCCTGTTTCCCGGATTCTGGTCCGGGTGAAATTGCATGGCCAACTTGCGATAGGCCTTTTTGATCTCGTCCAGGGAAGCGGGGCGCTCAACGCCCAATACTTCGTAGTAATCCCGCTTCATGGTTCCAGAATAACCCAAGAACCCGTCATTTTCGCCTATTGACTAGTTCACGCCGCCTTCGCCATCCAAGGCAGACATCATCGCTTCGCTGGCGGCCAGCACTGCATCCGTCAGGAGTTTTTGAGCTTCCAACAAATCGGTTTCAGAAGCGCGGAGAACATCCACGTTTTTCTCCCCAACGCCTGTCCGCACCTTGTTCAGGACGTCCCGTACAAAATCCTGTTTGTCCGCAGGCAGGTATTTACCACAATCCGCAAAGCTCTTATCACACGAAAACAACAACCCTTCGGCAGACGCCACGTATTTTAAAGCATCCCGTTTCTTCAGGTCATCCTCAGCGTTACTCGTGGCCTCGCGGATCATTCGCTGGATCTCCAGCTCCGAAAGCCCCGAGCTGGGCCGAATGCTCATGCTCTGTTCAAGATTCGTCATTAAATCCTTGGCACTGACTTTCACGATGCCATTGGAATCAATGTTGAAGGAGACCTCGATTTGCGGCACGCCCTTTGGGAGCGGCGGCAGGTTGATGAGATCAAAGCGCGCCAGGCTCTTGTTGTGTTCGGAGAGTTCCCGCTCACCTTGGAGGACATGAACTTCGACGCGGCTCTGATTGTCCGTGACCGTCGTAAAGGTGCGACTTTCCTTGCACGGAATCGTGGTGTTCCGCTGGATCATCTTCACAAAACCGCCGCCCTGAGTCTCAATGCCAAGGGAGAGCGGCGTCACATCCAACAGCACCAGATCTTTGACCTCGCCGCGCATCACCGCGCCTTGAATGGACGCGCCGGTGGCCACCACTTCATCAGGATTGATATTGCGGTTTGGTTCTTTGCCAAAGAAATCCTTTACCGCTTGCTGCACCAAAGGCATGCGGGTCTGGCCGCCCACCAGGATGATTTCATCCACGTCACCCGCATTTTTGTGGGCGCTGTCCATGGCGTCCTTGAGAGGAACCAGGGTACGTTGCACCAGTTCACGAACCATGTCTTCGAGAAGCTCCCGTGTGAGCGTGGCCTCAAGATGCTGGGGACCGCTCGGGCCCTGGGCGATGAAGGGAAGGCGGATCTCCACTTTGTCGAGGGTGCTGAGTTCACACTTCGCTTTTTCGGAGGCTTCTTTCAGCCGCTGCAAGGCCATGCGGTCGCTACTTAGATCAATGCCCGTCTTTTCTTTGAACTGCGCCGCCAGCCACAACATGATGGTCAGATCGAAATCTTCGCCGCCAAGGAACGTATCACCGCTGGTGGCCAGCACTTCGAAAACGCCATCGTTCATTTCCATTAACGTGAAATCGAACGTGCCTCCACCGAGATCGTAAATGGCCAGGATCTGGTGCTTATGTTTTTTATCAATACCGTAGGCCAAGGCCGCAGCGGTGGGCTCATTGATGATGCGGATGACGTTCAATCCGGCGATGCGACCCGCATCCTTGGTGGCTTGGCGTTGCGCATCGTCAAAGTACGCGGGCACGGTGATGACGGCATCGGTGACTTCTTCATGGAGAAAGGCTTCGGCGCTCTGTTTAAGAGCACGCAGCACGATGGCACTGATTTCAGGCGGCGCAAATTCGCGGTCGCCAATCTTCACCCAGGCATCACCGTTCTGGGCTTCCACCACCGGAAAAGGCAGCCGGGCCACGGCTTCTTGCACCCGCGGTGAGCGAAATCGCTGCCCCAGAAGACGCTTCATCGCGAACAAAGTGCGCTGAGGATTGGTGACAGACTGGCGTTTGGCAATGTGGCCCACCAGTGCGTCACCCTTGTCCGTAAAGGCCACAACCGAAGGCGTGGTGCGGCTACCTTCACGATTGGGAATAACCTTCCCGTCTCCATTTTCCATCACACAGGCGCAGCTGTTGGTGGTTCCCAAATCAATGCCGATGAGTTTTCCAGCCATGGGTGCACCTCTGATTTTATGGGTTCTGCTCGCGTTGAATTCGCTCGAATGCTACCGGATATGATCGAATAATTCTAATAGGTGTCCTGTTATGGCGCTTATGTCGTGGTGCCAATGTCATGGTGCCATGGGGTTTGCCTCGGGGAGATTGATGGGCTCGGCTCCGGGGTTGGTCTCTGCCTCAGGATTACTGTTGACCACCACTCGGGCGGGGCGCAGTAATTGGTCCCTGAGGGAGTATCCACGCTCATAAATGGCGGCCACGGCACCATCGGGAAGATCTGTATTGGTCAAGGTGGTGAGTGCTTCGGCGTGAAGGGCATCGAAGGGATCGCCGATATTTAGCAGCACGGGTTCAACGCCCACACGACGCAGCGCATCCAAAAATTGTTTGCGGATCAGTTCGATGCCGCCCTTGAATCCTTCCAGGTCGGGGTAAACGGCATCCAGGCTTCGCTCGAAGTTGTCGAGCACCGGGACAATCTCCAATAGAACCTTGCGATCCGCTTGATTCAATGCCACCTGGGTATCCCTTGCTGCGCGATCCCTAAAGTTCAGGTACTCGGCCTTCAGTCTTTTGTATTGCTCCATCAAATCAACTTCGCGCTTCTCCAGCTCTCCTACCTGACCCCGCACATGGGCCAACTGCCGCTGATAGTCCTCTATGGTCGCGGTGGACACCGGGGCCTCAGGATCAAGAAGGACAGGCACTTCACTGGGATCGTCGTCATGGAGTTCGTCCATGAATTCAGGTGTGGCATCCGCCACTTCATCGGCGAAGGCTTGAAGATCTATGGTTCCTGAATCATCGAGAGTGAGGTCCACGGTGCTGGCGTCCAGCATCAGCTCCTCATTCTGTGGCTCATCCGGAAGCGGTCTGGGCTCGGGCATCATGAGCCTATTGTAGGCAAAGAATGCGCATTTAGGGCGTGTTTGCTCGAAAATTCAGCTCTTAATTTAAGCCCTCAGCTCGTCGTGTCATGGCCTCAGACCACCATGCCAATCCACCTATGATTCTTGAATAATCCATACGCAACGGAGCCATGATCGCAAAAGTGGCCCAGGTTTGCCCGCCCATCGGTACGCTTCGGACGACCGTAGCCAGGGGCATGGCCTGCAAATAGGGATTTTCAGAACCCAATAGCAATTGGAATTCTCGAGCGGCGTTCTGACTGAAAGCGTTCAGCAATCTTGCCAATCGCTCATGTTCTTCAAAGGCTGCCACCAAAGACTGGAACCGTTCCATGTCCTCAAATTCCGGATGCTGTCCCATTCGGCCGAGCCCTGCGACCACAACCTGAGGATCCAGAATCCCTGAAGTGTCCGGCCACCTGGAGGCTAGATCCGCCAACTGTTCTTGCAGCCGCCGAGCCTCCCCGGCTCGATCCTGCAAGGCCGACAACAGTTTTTGCCGCATTTCCAACAGGGTGCAGCCCCGGAAGGTCTCGGTGGCAAAATTTCCCAGTTCCGTCAGCATCGCTCCATCGAATCCCCAGGTATTTTCCAAAATCTGATGTTCCACTTCGCCTAGGCTTCCTACCCAAACGCCCACCAGCCGATGGCGATCCAGAGGCACGAATTCCAGACGCACCAGCCGGGTCTTGGAAAGGCGATGGGGGAGCGCCACACAGACGCCTCGCATGACCTCGGATAGCACCCGGCTGGCGTGACGGAGCCAAGCTTCCGGATCCTGATCCAGGCCTTCCAGCGCCGATTGGAGCTGCGCGCCCATGGCATCGTCGGGCTCTTGAAGCCGGAGCCAGCGATCCACGTAATACCGGTAGGCGCGCTCGGTGGGAACTCGCCCCGCCGAGGTATGAGGCTGCACAACCATGTCGTCCTCTTCCAAATCCGAAAGCACGTTACGGATGGTCGCGGACGAAATCGTTTCTGGGTAACGCTTGGAAATCAGGCGGGAACCCACGGGCTCCCCTTCGAGAAGATAAGTCTCGATGAGGGTCTTGAGGACCGATTCGCTGCGGGGATCAAGAGGGCCGTTCAAACGTTCCACCAAGCCATTCACCAAGCCCGCTGACTGAAAGACAGGTATTTCGTCGGGGCATATCTTACAATAAGCGTAATCCATGATCGGAGGATCCATGATCAACAGAAACAGCCTTTCCCTTTCCCTCGTAGCCCTACTGGCCATGGGCACCATCGCCTGCGATAAGAAAGTCAGCCCCGAGGCCCTTCAGGCTCAGGAAGCCTCAAAATCGGCTGATGATCGCGTCGCCCGATTAGAACAAGAACTTGCAGACATGAAGGCCGGCAAACACGCCCCCAAGGACGCGGACAAGGTAACCGTAGACCAGGTTTCCTCTGCTGAGCAGAAAGCCATTCAACGCCAAATTACGGACGCAAAAAAGAAAGCCGCCGCCAAAAAGCGCGAAGCCGAGCAACTTGCTGCGGCCTCAGCCCCCTCTCCAACCCCTACCCCCAAGGCCACGGTGATTGAGGTAGCCAGCGGCACGGCTCTGGAAGTGCGCCTGGACCAGGATCTCGCCACGGACAAGCAGCAGGCAGGGGACACCTGGACTGGAACCCTCGCAAGCTCCGTGGTGGTGGGTGGCGAAACCGTCTGGGCAGTGGGCACGCCCGTGCATGGTGTGGTTTCCCAGAGCGCGGCTCTGGGTCGCCTCGCCAACGGCAAAGGGGGCCTTGCCATTAAGCTCACGGAAGTGGGCACCAACGATGTGGATACCGATACCCACATGGTTGTGGGGGATAAGCGCGGCGAGCGCAATGCCAAGATCATCGGAGGGGGTGCGGCGCTCGGCGCGCTCATTGGCATCCTCACCGACAAGAACAACAAGAACGACCACGCCCTTGGGGGTGCTGCCATCGGTGCCGCCGCCGGTACCGCCGCTGCCGCGGCCACTGCTGACACCGTGGTCCGAATCAAGGCCAGCATCCCCGTGACCTTCACACTGTCCGCACCCGAGCGCGTGACGATTAAGAAATAGCCATGACAACCGCGGAATTCGGGTCTCTCCTCCGATCAAGCCCCGAGCTGTTGCAGCCGCTCGGCCTCGA
>JAYVXV010000154.1:0-6278 GCA_043784905.1 Holophagaceae bacterium
TGGCCCATGAAGCGGCTTTACGGATCTTGGAAACGGCCTTTCGATGGACCGAAGCCAAGGGCGTCACGGCGGCCATCCATCGCGGCCATGCGGCCAGCCAGGCGGTAGCCCAAAGGTTGGGGATGAAACCCTTGAATCTCTCCATTCCGGAATTGGAAATCTACGGGCTGGCCCGATCTGAATGGGAAAGCACTTAACCCAGGGCTTCCTGTTTCCGTTCCGCTTCGAGCTCCGCCATGAAGGTTTCCATCCACTTAGTGCTGAAGGCGCCCTTGATGAAATCCGGGTGGTCCATGATTTTTCGATGCAGAGGCGCGGTGGTTTTGACGCCTTCGATCACCAGTGTGTCCAGGGCTCGGCGCATACGGGCCAAGGCTTCGGTGCGGTTGTTTCCGTAGGCGATAAGCTTGGCCACCATGGAGTCGTAGGTCGGAGGAATGACGGCATCTTGGTACATGGCGGTGTCCACGCGGATGCCGGGACCGCCGGGGAAATTTAGCGCCGTGATGCGACCGGGGCAGGGCGTGAATTTCCACGGATCCTCGGCGTTGATGCGGCACTCGATGGCGTGTCCCCGCTGCACAACCTGCTCTTGCGTAAAGGTGAGCCTTTGACCTGCAGCAATGCGTAACTGTTCTTTCACGATGTCAATGCCCGTCACCATCTCCGTGACGGGATGCTCCACCTGCACGCGGGTATTCATCTCCATGAAAAAGAAATCACCGCGTTTGTCCAACAGGAATTCGATGGTCCCTGCGTTGTAGTAGCCCACGGCCCGCGCGGCCTTCACGGCCATATCGCAGATGCGTTGGCGCAGTTCCGGAGAGATGGCGCCGCTGGGGCTTTCTTCGATGAGTTTTTGATGGCGGCGTTGGATCGAGCACTCGCGCTCGCCCAAATGCACGATGTTGCCGTAGAGGTCGCCCATAATCTGGACCTCAATGTGGCGGGGTTCCAGAAGGTATTTTTCCATGTACACCGCGTCGTCACCGAACGCGATTTTTGCTTCGGATCTCGCAGTGTTGTACATGTCCGGCAGTTCTTCGGCGTTGTTGCAGATGCGCATTCCACGGCCACCACCGCCCGAGGAGGCCTTGACGATGACGGGATAGCCAATGGTTTCGGCGGCGGCCAGGGCGTCCTCGACGGTCTCCACGACGCCGTCGCTGCCGGGCATCAAGGGCACACCCGCCGCCAGCATCGTGGCTTTGGCCTGAGCCTTATTTCCCATTTTGCGGATGATCTCGGGGTTGGGTCCGATGAAGTTGATGCCGCAGGCTTGGCAGACTTCTACGAAATGCGCGTTCTCGCTCAGGAATCCGTAACCCGGATGGATGGCCTCGGCGCCCGTGACTTCTGCGGCCGCGATGACCTGGGGAATATTCAGGTAGGACTTGGCGCTAGGCGCAGGTCCGATGCAGACCTCTTCATCGGCAAACCGCACGTGCAGAGCGTTGCGATCCGCTTCGGAATAGACCGCGACCGTGGAAATGCCCAATTCTTTGCAGGCCAGAATGACCCGCAATGCGATCTCGCCGCGATTGGCGATGAGCACTTTCTTGAAGGGCGGCTCCTCGGCGTGGGGAGCCAGGATCTTGGTGGTTTTGCGCTTGATGGCGGCGCTCATTGCTTACCCGACTCGCACGGCGAATAGCCGTTCGCCGTATTCCACGGGCTGACCGTTCTCGATCAACACCTTCACAATTTCGCCGCTGATGTCGCTCTCAATTTCATTCATGAGTTTCATGGCTTCAACGATGCAAAGGGTCTGGCCGGGGCGCACCTTGTCGCCGGGATTTACAAACGACGGGATGCTGGGATTCGAGGCGCGATAGAAAGTGCCCACGATAGGACTGGTGATGTAGTGGATGCCGGGCTCGTCCACGGGGCCCGTGGGAGCGACGGGCATTACGACGGCGGCCGAAGCGGGAGCTGGGGCCGCGTGGGCGACCACGTGGCTCACGGGTGAACCAAAGGGCGCTTGGGCCTGAGCGGGCGCGTAGGTCACCTGCGTCGCGGGCGCATGGATGCTGTCCTTGCGAATGCGGAATTTCATCGCCCCGGCTTCGAACTCGAATTCCTGAAAAGGCTCTTTGCCCACCAACGCGATGAGGGATTTGATTTCATCCAGGCTCAAACCAGCGGCGCCAATGGGTTTCGAGGCGGGTTTGGCGACGGGCTTGGAGGCCACGGCGCGGGGTGGATTTGAGGGCTTTGGCTTGAGAGCTTTGGCTTTCGGGGTGTTGATTTTTTTCCGGGTACTCATGCTGGGGTCTCCGGTTTCGGATTCATTTGGGGGAAAGGGATCGAGGATAACGCAGCGATTTTTGCTACGCCTGTTTTGGCGTCTCAGGCTCAGGTGGCGGAGCTACCGCTGGTGATTTTCCGCGCCGGTGCAGGGACTCATTCTCTTCGGGACGGAACTCCTTCCGGGCCGCGTCTAGTATGCCGTTCAGGAACTGGGTGCCCTCTTGATCGCTGAATTCCTTCACGATCTCCAGGGCCTCATTGATGACGATGGGAAACGGAATTTCCTTGAGGTACATCAGCTCGTAGAGGCCTAGCCGCAGCAGGTTTCGGTCCACCACGGCCATGCGATGGATCTTCCAGTGTTCCGCATATTTCTGAAGGACTCTGTCAATGTCTTCCAATTGCCCGTGGATGCCATCCACCAGGCGGCGGGCGTAATAAAAAGCATCGCGATTCAGATCCTGAATGGCGGAAAAGCCCGCAAAAACCTGGTCCGGCAGGTAGCCGGTCATATCCATGGCGTACAGCATTTGCAGGGCGTATTCCCGGCCCCGGCGGCGAACGCCCACGCTATTTCTTCTTCCCGAAGGCGCGCGTGAGGTCTACCAATTCAATGAGCGCCGAGGCCGCTTCCCAGCCCTTGTTGCCCATCTTGGTGCCAGCCCGCTCGATGGCCTGATCCACACTGTCCACGGTGAGCACCCCAAAGACCGTAGGAACGCCCGTCTGCATGGCCACCTGAGCGGTGCCTTTGGTGACTTCACCAGCGATCATATCGAAGTGGGGCGTGCCACCACGGATAACGCAACCCAGCACGACGATGCCCGCATATTTGCCGGATTTTGCGGCGAGCAAGGCGGCCTGGGGCAGCTCAAAACTGCCAGGCACTTTGATGAGATCAATTTGGGATTCCGAGCCCCCGTGGCGCAGCAGACAATCCGTGGCGGCGCCCACCAAGCGATCCACGATGAAATCGTTCCAACGCGCAGCCACCAAGGCAAAGCGATCGCCCTTGTCCACACGTAACTGGCCCTCAAAGATCCCCATGGGAACCCCCCTCAAGGTGGTCGGAACCGATGAGCCTACCACGAACCACCCGAATGACTTGAATCCCCACTCAGTTCTGGAGAGGGGTGCCTGGATGAACCTCGACTTGCATTACCTCACATCGCGTGGCCTACTCGAAGCAACCCTGCTTTCCCAACGAGGCCTGACATGATGATGAACTTTGTTGCTTCTCTGCTTCTCTGTGCGCTGTCGAATCCGACCATGGTCCACCTCGTCCAGGAGAGCAAGGCGGGCGGGCCCCCGAGCTGGATCGTCGACGAGGAAAAGCTGCCGGGATTGGCAGCGGTGGGTTCGGCAATGCCCAACATTGGACTGGATCGCCAGCAGCAGCGGATGGTTGCCTTGTCGGACGCCCGATTGAAAATCGAGCCACGGGTGGAGGTCCAGGTAAAAGATCGTGCGCTAGCATTCCATCGGGCCGCCGGGGACAAGGCCCGTGGTGTCGACCTCGAATACCTGGCGAAGGTCGCAGGCAGCGCCGCAAAAAGCCTGAATGCCAGCAAACTGTCGCGTCTGAACCCCGAGAAGATCTGGATCAATCCGGATGACCGGAGCCTTTGGGTGCTGATCCAGGTCCTCCCCCCTTCGATAGACAAGGCCATCCGCGAGTCGCTTACCACGGTTCTCAAAGATGAGATCGCGGCGGGACACACCGAGCTCGCACCCGTTCTGGACGAGATCGTGAAGGCGAAGCCTTAGCTTCCGCACTGGGGAAGCCGTTCTGCCATTCGTTTAGTTCGTGGGCGTCAGGGTTGCGCGAAAACGGCAACTCCTTGGCGGGATCGGCATGCTGGGTTAGGGCCTTGGGTTAGAGCTTTGGGTTTGCGTCCAGGTCAGTGACTCTTTGGCCCTTGTCATGAAACCGGGGCACCCTTCGACGTTAGGAGCCGTGTCAAAATAACCTGTGCGATTCTGGTTATTTTGCTTCGGCTCGTTATGCCGGTCCGCCTCCCAATGTTCAAGTTATTTTAATGCAACGGCTTAAACTGTTTTTTCGTTATCTTCGAGGAGCCCCGCCATGGCCGTGATCGAATCCACACCGTCCTTCGTGAAAACTGTTTACGAAAAGATGGATGCGAATCTGAAGGTCGTTCGACAGCGGTTGAACCGGCCCCTTTCGCTGGCTGAAAAAATTGTCTACGGTCATCTCGACGACGCCGCCAATCAAGAGATCGTGCGCGGAAAATCGTATTTGGATCTGCGGCCAGATCGCGTGGCCATGCAGGATGCCACCGCGCAGATGGCCCTGTTGCAATTCATGAGCTCGGGCCTTCCCCAAGCCGCCGTGCCCTCCACAGTCCACTGCGATCACCTGATCCAGGCGGAGGTGGGCAGCGCCACAGATCTGGCCCGTGCCAATGATGAGAACCGAGAGGTCTACGATTTTCTGGCTTCGGTGAGCAACAAATTCGGTCTCGGATTCTGGAAGCCCGGCAGCGGCATCATCCACCAAGTGGTGCTGGAAAATTACGCATTCCCCGGCGGCCTGATGATCGGCACCGACTCCCATACACCCAATGCCGGCGGGCTCGGCATGGTGGCCATTGGGGTCGGTGGCGCCGACGCAGTGGATGTCATGGCAGGTCTGCCCTGGGAACTGAAGGCGCCCAAATTGATCGGCGTGAAACTCAGCGGCCACCTGAAAGGCTGGACCTCCCCCAAGGATGTCATTCTGAAATTGGCCGGCATTTTGACCGTCAAGGGCGGGACCGGCGCCATCGTGGAATATTTCGGGAGCGGCGTGGATTCCATCTCCTGCACGGGCATGGGCACCATCTGCAACATGGGCGCGGAGATCGGCGCCACCACGAGCCTTTTCCCCTTCAATCACCGCATGGCTGATTACTTGCGAGCCACCAGCCGGGCGGATCTCGCGGCGTTGGCGGAAACCTTTGCGGAAAATCTTCGCGCCGATGCGGGCGCCGAATACGACCAAATCGTCGAGATCAACTTGAGCGAATTAGAACCTCACATCAACGGTCCCTTCACGCCGGATCTCGCGTGGCCGCTGTCAAAATTCGCTGCGGCCGTGCGCGAAAAAGGGTATCCCGAGGAATTAAAAGTGGGCCTCATCGGAAGCTGCACCAACTCTAGCTACGAGGACATGGAGCGCGCCGCCAACGTAGCGCGACAGGCCCTGGATCACGGCGTGAAAGCCAAAGCGGAATTCACCATCAGTCCAGGCTCCGAGCAGATTCGCGCCACCATCCAACGGGATGGTCAGATGGCTACCTTTATGCAGGTGGGCGGCGTGGTCATGGCCAATGCCTGCGGCCCCTGCATCGGGCAATGGAAGCGCCACGACGTGAAGAAGGGCGAAAAGAATTCCATCATCACGAGCTTCAACCGCAATTTCACGGGCCGCAACGACAGCAATCCCGATACCCACGCCTTTGTGGCGAGCCCCGAAATCGTGACGGCCCTTACCCTGGCGGGGCGCCTCACCTTCAATCCCGAAACGGATGAACTGATGGGCGCCAACGGCGAACCTTTCAGGCTGCAATCCCCCTTCGGTGATGAGCTGCCCAAGCGCGGGTTTGATGCGGGCGAAATGACCTATCAAGCCCCGGCTTTGGATGGCTCTAAGGTGCCGGTGGTGGTGGACCCTGCGAGCCAGCGGCTGCAATTGCTAGCGCCTTTTAGGGCCTGGGAAGGCACGAATCTGCTGGATCTGCCCATCCTCATCAAGGCCAAGGGCAAGTGCACCACGGACCACATTTCCATGGCGGGCCCCTGGCTGAAGTACCGCGGCCACCTGGACAACATCAGCAACAACCTGCTCATCGGCGCCCAGAATTTCTTCAACGAAAAAGCGAACTGCGTGAAGAACGTGCTGACGGGCGAATACGGCGAAGTGCCCGCCACGGCCCGGGCCTACAAGGCTGTGGGCATGGGCTGGGTGGTCATCGGCGATGAGAACTACGGCGAAGGCAGCAGCCGCGAACACGCCGCCATGGAGC
>JAYVXV010000155.1:0-6275 GCA_043784905.1 Holophagaceae bacterium
GTGGGCGGCCCGTGAAGATCATTTATGACCGGGAAGAAGACATGGTGGCAACGACCAAGCGCCACCCCTCTCGCACCCGCATCCGCAGTGCCTTTGACGCCGAAGGTCGCTTGCTAGCTCTGGACGTGGATTTCGCGGTGGATGGCGGGGCCTACGTTACCTTGACGCCCGTCGTATTGAGTCGGGGCGCCATCCACGCCGGGGGCCCTTACCGATGTCCGAACACCCGCATTCGCGGCCGGGCTGTCGCCACCAATACGCCACCCCATGGGGCTTTTCGCGGATTCGGAGCGCCCCAAAGCCTGTTCGCCATTGAACGGCATATGGACGTGGCCGCCGCTCAAGTGGGGATAGACCCCATTACCCTCCGCAAACGAAACCTGCTTCAGATGGGCGACGCTACCGCTACCGGCCAGATCATCAAAGAGACCATTGACCTGCCCGGAATTTTGGACCGGGCGCTGGAAAAATTGGATTACCGCGAAAAAAAAGCGCGTTGTAAGACGCACAATGCGACCTCAAGCCCCATCAAAAAAGGCGTGGGTTTCGCGACTTTCATGCATGGCTGTGGATTCACGGGTTCGGGTGAAACCTACTTGGCTTCGGTCGCGGGCGTGGAGGGCCGTGCCGATGGCAAGATCTATGTCCTGGCGGCCTCTACGGAGATTGGGCAAGGCACGAACACCATGTTTAGTCAGGTGGTGGCGGAGGCTCTGAAAGTCCCCATGGAATACGTAGAGGTCGCACAGCCAGACACGGCTATCGTCCCCAATAGTGGTCCCACGGTGGCATCACGCACTTGCATGGTGGTGGGCAAACTGGTGCAGGAGGCGGCCATCGGCCTCCGTCAAACCATGGTGCAGTCGGGCGTTCTGCCCGAAACCTACGACGGTGAAACCTTTTCGCAAGCAGTTAAAAATTACATCGAAAAATTCGGTCGTTTGAAAGCTTATTCCCAGTACAGCACCCCGCCGCACATCGTATGGGATGACAAATTGTATAAGGGGGATGCCTATACCACCTTCGCGTGGGCTTGCTACGCGGCGGAAGTCAGCGTGGATACCCGCACCTTTGAAGTGAAGGTAGAAGACTTTGTTGCCCTGCAAGAAGTGGGGCGGGTGCTCAATCCCGTCCTGGCTGAAGGCCAGATCGAGGGGGGTGTGGCCCAAGGGATTGGCTATGGATTATCTGAGCATGTGGTTTGGAACGAAGGGCGTATGGCCAATGGCCAGATGACAAACTACATCATGGCCACCAGCGCCGATCTGCCTCGAATCCGTGTCTACTTTGAAGAAAATCCCTACGCCTTGGGCCCCGGCGGCGCCAAGGGAATTGGAGAGCTGCCAATGGATGGCCCGGCTCCCGCTCTGCTCAATGCGGTACAGGATGCGCTAGGGACCACGGCGCCCCGTGAAATCCCGCTAACTCCGGAGTTGCTAATGGAGATCCTGGAGTCCTCCCATGCTTAAAAAAATCAAATTATCACTGACTGTCAACGGTGAACCTCGCACCCTCGAGGCTTGGCCCATGGCTCGGCTGCTGGATGTGATTCGTGAAGAACTGGAACTCACCGGCACCAAGGAAGGCTGTGGCGAAGGCGAATGCGGGGCCTGTTCGATTTTCCTCAATGGGGAGCTTGTGAACAGTTGTCTGGTGCCGGTTGTGCAGGTTCAAGGCGCCCAATTGCGGACCATCGAAGGTGTGGCCACCGGCGAGCAACTTCATGGGGTGCAGGAATCCTTTCTGCAATGCGGCGGCGCGCAGTGCGGCATTTGCACACCAGGCATGATTATGGCGGCCGTGGACTTACTCAGCCGCTGTCCACAGCCGGACGAGGCGCAGATCCGCGATGGATTGGCGGGGAATCTGTGTCGCTGCACAGGCTACGTGAAGATCGTGGATTCGGTGGCTCACGCCGCGAGCCGGGCGGTGCAAGTTGCACGCGAGGCCCGCCCATGAAGGGCCAGGTTCCGAGCTGTGCGGTCCACACCCCGGCGTCGTTGACCGGCGCGCTGGAAATCCTAGCTGCCGAGAAAGGTATCTGGCGACCCATCTCCGGGGGCACGGATCTGATGGTGCCCTTTGCGGCGGGCAGCCTTCCTTTCATGAATTTTCTTAACCTGTGGGGTCTCGAAGAACTGCGGGGCCTGGAGATCACTGAAGACACCATCACCCTGGGCGCGTTGAGCACCTTCTCCGAGATTCGCAACCACCCCTTGATCCAACGAGAATTTCCAAACTTGGTGCAGAGCGCGTGGGTGACGGGGGCTATTGCCATTCAGAACCGTGGAACCTTGGGTGGCAACATCGCTAACGGCAGCCCCGCCGCCGATACGCCGCCGTCGCTGCTGGCTTATGGCGCCGATGTGCAGCTGCAATCCATTGCTGGGTCGCGCTGGGTGCCCTACAAAACATTCCACACCGGCTATAAGCAGACCGTAATGCTGCCAGAAGAGCTCATCACGCGCGTTCGCATTCGACGACCCAAGGGTAATCATTTTCATTTCTTTCGTAAGGTTGGAACTCGCAAGGCGCAGGCCATTTCCAAGGTGTGTCTGGCGGCGTATGCTCGGGTCGAGGACGGCCTTATCGCTGAATTTCGCATCGGGTTGGGCAGCGTGGCCCCGGTGCCGCTACGGGCGCACACTACCGAGTTGATGGTGACTGGGCACGCCGTCCATACACTTCCCATTGAGGAGGCCAAGCTTGCATTGATGGAAGATATTCGGCCCATTGATGACATCCGAAGTACCGCGAAGTATCGCCGCACCGTGGCTGCCAATGTGCTGGGGCAGCTGCTGGAGGAGCTGCGTGAGCGATTTGAGTGATTGGGTTGAGGCCCTGGCGGATCTGAAAGGTCGCGGGGTTCCCCTGGCCTTGGTGACGGTGATTCGTGTGGATGGCTCTACGCCACGGGATCTGGGCGCCAAAATGTTGGTGACGTTGGAGGGGCGACACAGCGGCAGTATTGGCGGGGGCAAGCTTGAATTATTGGCCATCGAAGACGCTCAAAACGCCCTTCAAAAGGGCCAGGTCTGCGTGCAGCGTTACCCCTTGTGCATTCGCGCCGGACAATGCTGCGGTGGCAATACGGAGGTCCTCATCGAGGTTCTGAACGCCGGGCCACTGCTGTATCTCTTTGGTGCAGGGCACGTGGGCCAGGCCCTCTGCCAAGTGCTTCGTGGGACGAACTTTACTGTGCATCTAATGGATCCCCGCTCCGAGTGGTTGGACGACCCCGAGTTGCCCAACGCCGTGGTCAAGCATCGCGAGCCATGGCAGGTGTTTGTGCAGGACGCGGAATGGTCGGGTCGCGTTTATGCCGCGGTGCTCACCCACAGCCATGATTTGGACCGAGAAATTATCGCGCATCTCGTCACGCGAAAGGCGGCCTTCCTGGGGCTCATCGGCTCCAAGACCAAGTGGGCGCGATTCCAATCCATGCTCAAAAAAGATGGCCTTTCCGACGCACTGCTAGACCGCATCCACTGTCCCATCGGCCTGGCTCTGGGGCACGGAAAGGCACCCAAGGAAGTGGCCATCAGCATCGCTGCGCAACTTCTTCAAATGGCCCCATCGTGATTTCTTTTGTGTTGTTGGCAGCAGGCAAATCCTCACGCATGGGTCAGCCAAAGGGCCTGCTTGAATATCGTGGAAAGACCTGGCTCGAGGCCCAAATAACAACTTTGGCGACCCAAGGAATCCAGCGCGTGGTCCTGGTGCTGGGCTCGGACGCGGCCGCTTACGATGAAGCCCTGACGAACCTATCCGGTATCGAGGCACGCCTAAATCCTGATCCGGATCGCGGTCCTTTTTCATCCCTACAAGTGGGGCTCGAAGGGGTCACGGGATCATGCTGGATCAGTCCTTTGGACGTGCCAATCATGGATGATTTACATGGGCTGGCGAGGGCATTACATCCCAACGTGGATGCCGTCATCCCCACCTTCGAGGGTCAGGGTGGCCACCCGGTGCTACTGTCTGAAGGTTTCATCCAACGGTTGTTGGTGGTGGATCCAACATGTATTGAGGCACGCTTGGACCATCAGCTTCGGCTCGCGCAAACGATCCGTGTGCCTGGGATCGATCCCAAGGTTGTGCTGAATCTGAACACATCAGAGGCCTGGGCAGCGTTCGTCGGTCAGGACCTTGCACCAAAACAACTTGAACACCCTCGCAACGCGTCGCCATAAGGGTGCCGTAGCAAACTAACCTGAACCGCACAGGTTACTTTGGCATGGCTCCTAACCCTGACGACTCACCATCCAAGCCGAAAGGATCGCTAATCCCGCGCCCGCCAGACGCAGCGCCGTGACAGGTCTGTGCTCCATCATGGCATCCCAAATCAGGCTCATCACGAGTTGGCCGCCCAGGATGCCCAGAAAAACAGGGAAGGCTCCCAGGCGATGGATGGCGAACGGAATACCGACCACCAAGGCCATGCCGCATAGACCCGGGATCAGGTACCACCACTGGAACGCCTGGAAACTCCCCCTCGGTCTGAAAAATTCAGGGAGCAGATCAGGCCTTGCCTTCGCGACCATAAATAAGGAAACCGTGGCGATCAATAGCACCAGTGTGTTGAAGAGTGCCGCGCCGCTGAGCCCCCATTGGCCAGAGATCTGGCGATTGAGGCCACCTTGGAGCACCGCGACGACCCCCAACATTCCGGGAAGAAAAATGAACCAGCGCATGGCAACTCCGTAGGTGGTTCATTTTGCCCTTGTGTGGGTCCGCCCTCACAATGACAAAGATATTTTGTCGCGAGGGCTTGGGTAAACTCTTCTGATGGAATCGCCCAAGTTGGTCCGTCCCTTTTTGACTGAATGCTCGAGGTCATTTTGACGGCGTCCAACATGAACCCCGATCAATCCGATGGGGCTGTTTCTGATGCAGCGACTATGGATGTCTTTGTTTTCCCTGCTTCCTATGCCCAATCGCGGTTGTGGTTCCTGGATCAATACATTCCCGAACCCGCCATGTTTAATATCCCCTTGGCCATACGACTTCGGGGCAAGCTGGACGTGCCTGCGTTGCGGGAAAGCCTGAGACTTGTCTGCCAACGACACGAGTCTTTGAGAACCCGATTTCAATGGCTGAACGACCAACCCCATCAAGTGATTAGTCCCACGGTGGACCTGGATTTTCCGGTGGTGGTCCTCGAAGATCTGCCCGAATCACGGCGATGGAACCGGGCCCAAGCCTTGATCGAGGAGGAGGCCCGTCGCCCTTTTGATTTGGCGAAGGGGCCTTTGTTTAGATCGCAATTGCTGAGGCTCTCGCCTAAGGATCATGTGGTGCTTCTTTGCCATCACCACATTGTTTCCGATGGTTGTTCGGTGGCTATTCTGCTCAGAGAGTTGAAGGAATTTTATCGCTCCATCTGCCAGAGCGTTGAGGCCCAACTTCCCACGCTGCCGGTACAATATGCCGATTTCACCCTTTGGCAACGGGATGATTTTCAAGGGGATGGGTTGAAAATCCCCCTGGCCTACTGGATGAAGCAACTGGACGGAATTCCGGCCTTGCTGGAGTTGCCGACCGACCGATCCCGACCCCTTATACAGAGCTATCGAGGGGCCCAAGCGGCGTTCCAATTCTCCCAAGTGTTAAGTGAGGATCTCAAAAGCCTGGGGCGCCAAGAGGGCTTGACCCTGTTCATGACGCTGCTCGCGGGGTTCCAGATTTTCCTCGCTCGCTACAGTGGGCAGGAAGACATCGTCGTGGGCTCGCCTATTGCTGGGCGTATGCGTGCAGAGGTGGAGCACCTCATTGGATTTTTCGTCAATACCCTGGCTTTACGAACGGATGTATCGGGTAATCCGACTGTGCGCGAATTGTTAGCGCGGGTGCGACTGACGGCACTAGGGGCTTACGAGCATCAAGACTTGCCATTTGAAAGGCTGGTAGAGGAAATCAACCCACAACGAAGCCAAAGCTATTCACCGTTGTTTCAAGCGATGTTTGTTTTACAGAATGACCCTAAAGCTGAAGCAACTTTCTTTGGGTTGGAAGAACACCCGGAACCCATTGCAGGGCACCATTCCATGTTTGATTTATCGCTCTCGATATGGGAATCGAGAGACGGTCTGCAAGGCGTACTGGACTACAGCACGGACCTGTTTGACGCACCTACCATTCAGCGAATGTTGGTTCATTTTCAGCGTGTGCTCGAAGCCATGGTTGCAGACCCAGCCCAGTTGATACTGGAATTGCCAATCTTGACCGAGGTTGAAAGGCAACAGGTGCTAGTGGAGTGGAATGACACCCAAAAT
>JAYVXV010000156.1:0-6246 GCA_043784905.1 Holophagaceae bacterium
GACACGATCGTAGGCATGAAGTACCGAAGTCCCATGCTCGAAATTGCCCTCCTCGGTGATGCCGTACGCTTCGCAGAAAAATGGCGTGTCATCACCTAGGATGGGTCGCACCTGCTCCGGTGTGAAAACGTAAAACTTGCCCTCTTCGCCTTCGCTGTCGGCGTCTTCGGAGGAATGAATGCCGCCGCTTTCGTCGCTCATGTCCCGTAATAAATAGTCCAGGCTTTCAGTGGCGATGACCGCGTACTTTGAATCACCTGATTTCTGAAAAGCCGCCAGATAGCAGGTGATGAGCTGCGCGTTGTCGTAGAGCATCTTCTCGAAATGGGGCACCAACCACTGCGCGTCCACGCTGTAGCGCGAAAAGCCACCGCCTAGGTGGTCGTACATCCCGCCTTCCCACATGGCGTCCAAAGTTCTCAAGGCCATGCGCTGATCGGTGTCGGAGCCCCGCCGAAGCATCAATTCGATGGCCATCTGCTGCGGAAATTTCGGCGCGCCACTGAAACCACCCCACCTGGCGTCGAAGCTGCCGCGCAGTTGAGCCATCGCGGCCTCAAACACGGTGGCATCGGGCAGCTCCGACCCCCCGGAAATGTGAGCTTGGCGCTCCAGATCCAAGGTCAGTTCCGCCGCCTGCGCCGCCACGTCCGCGCGTTGATCTTTCCATAGTCCCGCGATGCGTTGGAGCAGTGGAATAAAACCCGGCATCCCGCGCCTGGGTTCGGGTGGGAAGTAGGTGCCACCGTAAAATGGGCGCAGATCCGGCGTGAGCCAGACGCTCATGGGCCAGCCCCCATGGCCCGTCAATGTTTGCACCGCGTCCATGTAGAGATCATCCAGATCGGGCCGCTCTTCGCGGTCCACCTTGATGGGAATGAAGTGTTCGTTCAAGAGCTTCGCCACCGCTTCATTTTCGAAACTCTCGTGCTCCATCACATGACACCAATGGCAGGCGCTATAGCCGATGGACAAGAAAATCGGCTTGTCTTCGTGTTTGGACCGGGCCAGGGCTTCCTCATCCCACGGCTGCCAATCCACTGGGTTGTGCGCGTGCTGCAACAAGTATGGGCTGAGGCTTTGGGCTAGGCGGTTAGGCATGGCGGCTCCGTATCCCATTTCACCACGCCAGCAGATCGGCCTTCGCGTTCGGCATTTCCCTTAGTGCCCAGTAGAATGGAGGATTGGGCTCATCAGCCCCCAAGGCTTCCTATGTTCGATTCGCTTACCGAAAAATTATCCAAGGCGATGAGGGCCCTCCGGGGTCAGTCGAAGCTCACGGAAACCAACATTGACGAGGCTCTGCGCGAAGTTCGGATGGCATTGTTGGAAGCTGACGTGCACGTGGCGGTGGCGCGAACTTTCTTGGCACGGGTTAAGGAAAAAGCCCTGGCCACAGGCCCTGACGGGAAGGGCGTAGAAGTCTTGCAGGGCTTGAATCCCGGCCAGGCCTTCATTGATATTGTCCACAAAGAACTCGTCGAAATCATGGGTGGCCAGGCGGATGAAAAGCCACTGCACTTCGCCACCCAGCCACCGACCGTCGTGATGATGGTGGGGTTGCAGGGTGCGGGCAAAACCACCACCTGCGGCAAACTGGCAAAATTCTTAAAGAAGAACGGCAGCTCGCCCCTGTTGGTACCTGCGGACGTTTATCGCCCTGCTGCCATCCAGCAGTTGAACGTAGTGGCCAAAGACGCGGGCATCCCGAGCTTTCACCACGAGAGCATGGATCCGGTCGAGATTTGCAAAGCGGCGGTGAAAGAAGCCAAGGCCAAAGGCTGGGACGTGGTGATCCTGGACACGGCGGGCCGCTTGCATCTCGACGAGACCTTGATGGCCGAACTGTCGCGCATCAAGGAAGCTTGCGGGCCTTCGGAAATTCTTTTCGTAGCGGACGCCATGACCGGCCAAGACGCGGTGCGCTCAGCGGGCTCTTTCCATGAGCAGCTCGCCATCACGGGCGTCATCCTCACCAAGACCGACGGCGACACCCGTGGCGGCGCAGCCTTCAGCATCAAACAGGTGACCGGCCAGCCCATCAAATTCACCGGCAGCGGCGAAAAGCTGGACGACTTCGAGCGCTTCCATCCGGACCGCATGGCCCAGCGCATTCTCGGCATGGGCGACGTGCTGAGCCTCATCGAACACGCCAAGGACAAGATTGATGAGAAAGAAGCGGAACGCATGGCGAGCCGCATGGCCAAGAATCAGTTCACGCTCGAGGACATGCGGAAGCAGTTCCAGCAAGTGTCGAAGCTAGGCAGCATGACCAAAATCATGGGTATGTTGCCCCTGCCTGGCATCACGAAAGAGCAGAAAGACCAGATGGCCAGTCTCGCCACCGATAAGCGCATGAAGCACCTCACGGCCATGCTGGATTCCATGACGCCCAAAGAGCGAAACAATCACAACCTGCTGGATGCCAAACGCAAACGCCGTGTGGCCGCGGGTTCCGGTCGCTCCGTGCAGGAAGTAAACCAACTCCTGAAGCAATATCTGGAAATGAAAAAGATGATGACCCAAATGAATGACCCCAAATTCATGACCCGCATGCAGCGCATGGCAGGCGCCATGAAAGGCGGCAGCATGGGTTCGCCGTTCTAATCCCGGCTAATGTAATTGACGGATGGGGGATCAAATGATGGAAGCTGTGGGGGTCAGGTAAATGGCGATTCTCCAAGGCATTCAAATTCAGAATTTCCGCGCATTACAAGACGTGGCGCTTGGAAAGACTCTTTACGATCGAGAACAGGACGCTCTTCCGAGACTTGTTACTGTCATCGGCGCGAATGGATCTGGTAAGTCGAGCCTACTCGACGCACTCGGCTTTCTTGGCGATTGCCTCGCGGAAGGTGTCGAGGCGGCTTGTGATAAACCTCAACGTGGCGGATTTGAACGGTTGCGGACGAAGGGGATTCAAGAACCGATCAAGTTCGAAATACGTTACAAGGAAGCGACGAAAGCCAGGCCGATCAGCTATTCACTACACATAGACTGCGATAAACAAGGGCGAGCCCAAGTTGTATATGAAAGACTTCGCCAACGACGAATAGGCCAGAACAGGTTTGGTCAACCGTATTCTTTTTTGGAGCTGAAGAATGGGCAAGGGTACGCCTGGTCTGGTAGCGAAGGGTTTGAGCCGGGAACCGGCAGCGGACTGGATGTTCAGGTAAAATTGGAGGGGACCGAGCGCGTGCCAGTCAAGATGAAGGATCGACAAGTCCTTGGCATCGCCACCCTAGGGACGCTCGCCAATCACGAGCGAATTGTCGCCTTTCGAGACTTTTTGACCGGATGGTATCTCTCGTACTTCGTTCCAGAGCTAGCGAAGAGTCCGAGCCAAGCCGGCGCCGATCCTCACTTGGATAGGAGAGGTGAAAATCTATCTAGGTATCTCCAGTTTGTAGAACGTGAGAATCCTGACGGGTTCAGAAAAATGTTGTCCCGAATCGAGAAAAAAATCCCCGGGATAATAAAAATCGAACCAAAGCCTGAGCGCGATCGTCGCCTGGTGCTCGAATTCTCCGCGAAAGGATTTGCTTCGCCTTTTTATCAGCAGGATATGTCCGACGGTACGTTGAAGATGCTTGCTTATCTATTGCTGATGGAGGACCCAAACCCTGCGCCACTGATTGGTATTGAGGAACCCGAAAATGGGCTACATCATCAGTTGCTTGCAACCCTCGCACAGGAGTTTAAGGAATACGCCTCAAAAGCGCGCGGGCCCCAGGTTTTGATCACAACTCATTCTCCGAACTTTGTGGACGCTCTTGCTCCAAATGAAGTTTGGATTCTCGAGAAGGGGGCCGATGGCTTCAGTCGTTTAACTCGTGCGGCAGATGTTGAAGGTGTGCCCGAATTGTTTAACGAGGGAATTCCCATGGGTAGCCTCTGGTACAGCAACCATTTCGGGATTGGCAACCCATGACGTGGTTCGAGGTTTTAGTCGAAGGCGCCTCGGATGTACCCGCTTTGAGGTCAGTGCTAACGCGGCGGTTCGGTCTTGAAGAGAACAATGACTTCCGCATTCACCCTCACAAAGGGCGGGGCAAATTGCCCTCGAATCTTCTAAGCCCACCAAACCCCAAACATCAGGGCCTGCTGGACCAGCTTCCTTCCAAACTGAAAGGCTTCTCGTACCTTCCCATCTCAACTTGCGTACTGGTAGTGGTAGACGTGGACAACGAGCCATGTCGGGACCTGCTGGCGCAGCTGAACACGATGCTGGAGAGGCTCCCAAAGCGACCACATCGGGTTCTGTTCCGGCTTGCGATCGAGGAGACTGAATCTTGGTTCATCGCGGACGTGGCAGCCGTTCGCCACGCTTATCCAAGAGCACGGACCCAGAAATTGACCCGCATCACACCGGACGACATTGTTGGAGCATGGGAAAAACTGGCAGAAGCCATGGGCAAAGAGACTTCGGGTGTCAGTGGAGTGGATAAGTACGAATGGGCGGAACTTATCTCGCCACATCTGAATCTCGATGAACCATATTCGCCCAGTTTGAGAAAACTTATCGAAGGCATCGAAGGAGAACTCGCACGAGACAACAACTGACCTAACTCCAAGCGATGGATAACACCTACGACGGGTAAATTAGCTCTTTGGAATTCCCTCTACCCACGCTAAACTAGTCCGCTCAGGAGTGCCCATGCTTTCCATTCGTCTTGCTCGAAATGGCGCGAAAAAACGCCCCTTCTACCACATTGTCGTCAGCGAAAATGACGGTATCCCGACAGGTCAGGCCATCGAGGTGCTGGGCTTCGTGAATCCCATCGCCACCGCAGGCGAAACGGTCCGCATTGACGCAGAGAAGGCCAAAGCCTGGATCGCCAAAGGCGCCAGCCCATCCAAGACCGTGTTGGACCTCTTCAAGAAGCACGCGATCCTTTAGTAGGTCGTCAGCTCTGGTTGACTCGTTCATCGGGGTGACCTTCGGGAACGGGTCGTTGAATCAAAAAAGCCGGGCCCTTGCACGCGGTGCATCCGCAGTCAGCAATGGGCCTGGCTTTTTGCTCTGAAAGTCTGAAAGGCCTGCCATGACCCTGGATTTTGAAGCCTTCCTGAAGGACGTGCTTACCCCGATGTTGGATCATCCCGAAGCCCTTCGTGTCGAAGTCAAGGGTGAGGGCAAAAAGCGTGAGGTTGTGATTTTCGCCGAACCAACCGACCGGGGCCGAATCATTGGCAAGAGTGGCCGCATGATCTCCAGCTTGCGGGTTTTGGCCCAGGCCGCCGGTGAGAAACAGGGCCTTTTCGTAAATCTGGAACTCTTCGACGAAGACGAGACGGATCGTCCTCGCCGCCGCGAACGCCCTGATCGCGCGGATCTGCCAAGGGAGGCCTGATGCTTCTGCTGGGCCATCTGGCCAGGGTTCAGGGCCTTAAGGGCGAGCTCCTTTTCCACTCATTAATGGACGAACCCGATCGTCTACCCAAGCTCGAAGGTTTGGTGCTTGCACCGCCCTCCATGAATCTGGAATCCGCCGAAACCGAGGCCCCACCGGCGAGGCGCGTCAAAATTCGGCTGTTCCGGTGGCACCAGGACCGGCCCTGTGTGGCTCTCGAAAGCATCCCCGATCGAACCTCGGCGGAGGCCTTCAAGGGTTGGGCGCTCTGGATGCCCGAGGCCCACCTTGAGCGAGTCGAAGGCGAGAGCTTCCGTCACGAATGGATTGGCTGCGGCGTCTACCTTGGCCCACAAAAGATCGGAGAGGTCGTCCGCCTGGACCCCACGCCCATGGGTTATGACATGGTGGTCGTGCGCGATCTGCGCCCAGGCCGCACGGGTCTTCGGGAGATCCCCTACATCAAAGCTTGGTGGACCGTGGACTTGCAGAACCAGCGGCTGGAAGTGGATCCACCGGAAGGTCTGCTGGAGCTAGACGCTAAGGAATCAAGTCCCGGGACTTGAGACTTGAGGCGGCCCTAGCCGCGTGATTTTCATTTGTCATCATTGGCATTTTCCTCGCCCTTCATGGGCTTGGTGTCAACATGCCGACCCCGATCGCCCCATTTACCTCCCTGAAGCCTGTGGGCACCTACCCCGGTTGGCCCTCGGTCTCATTCCCACCCTGTATCCCCGTGTCGGCGCCCAAGTCACCTAGGGCACCTTGGGCACGTAGGGTTTGACGTGACCCAACCCTTTTCTCTTTTCCGTGCGCGAGTGCTGGCGGTGACCAGCGGCAAGGGAGGCGTTGGCAAAACCAACGTGGTGGCAGGCTTGGCCACGGCCTTCGC
>JAYVXV010000157.1:0-6238 GCA_043784905.1 Holophagaceae bacterium
TTCTACGGGTTCGACTACACGCTGATTGAAGGCCGCTGATACTCATTCGCGGTTTCGAATCTTTTGGACGCGACTTGGTCTGGGCATCCACCGCTAGACTCATTTCATGCGATGGACAAAAGCGAAACTTATAGATCTGCAATCGCGCCTGGCGGGTGCTTACCCCGACGCGAAATGCGCGCTCGATCACGAGGATCCCTTTCAACTGGTGGTGGCGACGGTCCTCAGTGCGCAATGTACGGATTCGCGGGTGAACATCACCACACCCGCGCTTTTTGCGCGCTATCCCGATGCGGCAAGCCTCGCCAAAGCCAAGCCCACCGAATTGGAAACGCTAATCAAATCCACGGGCTTCTTCCGCAACAAAGCAAAAAACCTGATGGGCCTTGGACAAGCGCTGATGACGCGGCACTCTGGCCAGGTCCCGAATGATGCTTTGCTCCTTGCCGCACTGCCGGGCGTGGGGCAGAAGACCGCCAATGTGGTGCTCGCTAACGCTTTTGGTGTGCCCGCCTTGGCGGTGGATACCCACATTTTTCGCGTGGCAAAAAGGCTGGGGCTTTCCGTTGGAAAAACGCCTGAAAAAGTAGAAGCGGATCTTTGTCATCTCTTCGCCAGCGAAGATTGGATCGAGCTGCACCACCAACTCATTTTTCACGGCCGCAGGTGCTGTGATGCTCGCAAGCCCGACTGTGCCCATTGCCCGGTTTACAGTCTTTGCCCCACAGGCGCCGGAAAAATGGCGGACCCGCATTCGGGCATCAAGCTCGAGGCGCGAGGAAACAAGGATGAAGGTGGGTTCCTCGTCCCTCATCCCTCGCCCCTCAGGCCTGCCCCGCAGGGGCCCAAGCGCATCATCTCGCTGGTGCCCTCGCTCACGGAACTCCTGGTCCAATGGGGCCTCGCATCGCGACTGGTGGGGCGCACGCGCTATTGCATTGCACCCAAATGGATTCGCGCCACGGTGCCCGAAGTGGGCGGCACCAAGGATCCAAATTTCCAGCGCATCGTGGATCTAAAGCCCGATCTCGTCATTTTGGAGAAGGACGAGAATCCGAAATCCGTGGCGGATGCACTCACCGCAGCGGGCATTCCGTGGATGGCTTTGGAAATTCGCACGGTGAAGGATTGCATCGCCGCGTGGACGTTAGTGGGCGAAAAACTCGGCGTGCCAGAACAGGCCAGGGCTCGTGCGGCAGCATTAAAATCCTTGCTCAGACTCAAGGCCCGTAAAGGCCCGCAAGCTCTTACCCTGGTGTGGAAAGATCCTTGGATCGCGGCCGGGCCGGATACTTACGTGGGCGATCTGGTGCGCCAGTCGGGCTTCACGCCCATCGGCGGAGCGGGTTATCCACGGTTGTCCGATGAAGATTTGGATGCCTTAAATCCGGAAGTGATCCTGTTGCCCACGGAGCCGTTTCGCTTTACGAAACGGCACGCCGCAGAGTTGCAAAAGCGTTTCCAAAACGCCGTCGTCCATGTAGTGGATGGGCAAGCCATGACCTGGTACCTGAGCCGCACGGAACTTGGTCTTGAGTGCATTAGGGCTTTGATGGAATCCTGAGAGGTTGAGAGGGTTCCATGCTGATGATCTTTCCTCCCGTTCAGGCCGCCGCGCCGGATGCCGCCCGAGATGCCCGCGCCGTTTTGGACCAGGCCAGGTCTAGGGTTCAAGTGGCGCAAGAAGCCCTTAAGCTGCATATGGGATTTGGAAAGCCGCGCTCTAGTTTTGATCCGAAACTCAAGCCTGTGATGGATTCGTTTGACGAACGGCTCAAGACTGAGCAACGGCCTCAGGTTCGCCAAGCCTTGCTGGTAGCCAAGCTCTACCTGATGCCGCGTATTGGGATCAAGGCGACGCCGGAATTCCGGCAGGAAGTTCTGAAAGAGGTGCCACCCACATCCATCGTCTGGTCGCTGGAGCCCAACCTGCTTCTCTATTCGGCCAGCGCCATGAAGGACGAAAAGGCCGCCGATGCCTACATCGCGGAGGCCCGGGACAAACACGCCGACCCCAAAGTTCGCGGCCCCCTGGTCTACAACCGGTTCGAGGAAGGCTTTTACGGAAAACAGGAGATCGTTTGGAAACCAGCCCTGGCGCAGCTTGACCGTGATTTCTCAGGCGAGGCTTTCACGAAGAACGCCCATACGACCGTCGAGTATGCCGCTAAGACCGCTCTCGGAATCGCGGCGCCTGCCTTCAGCGTCGCGAGCCTAGACCATCCCAAAATCACCTTCACGAATGACACATTTAAAGGCAAATATCTGCTGATTGATTTTTGGGCCACCTGGTGCGGACCCTGCCGCTCCGAGATGCCCAAGCTGCACGAAGCCTATGGGAAGTTCAAGGACAAGGGTTTACAGGTGTTGAGCCTCAGCTTCGATCATCAGGTCGAGGACATCGCGCCCTATCGCAACGACCCGGCCCACTCCATGCCGTGGAATCACGCCTTTGTGGAGGGCGGTTTCCGAAGTCCTCTGGCTTTGGCTTTCGGGGTGCGAGGCATTCCCAAGCCCGTGCTGGTGGGCCCCGATGGAAAGATTCTCGCTACTGAAAACGATCTACGCGGTGCCGAGCTGGAAAAGACCCTGGAGAAATTTTTGGGAAAGCCGTGATGAGGTGGTGAGGTGGTGAGGTACGAGGAATGAGGAATGAGGAATGAGGTACGAGGGGTGCGGTCTTCGACCGCCACTTGGCAATGGACACTCATCGGATTCGAGTTCAACAAACTTAAAATAAGCCACAGATGAACGCAGATGCAGTTTTCTGATTCCGGCTCAAAATCGCTTCGCGAGGCGTGTAGCGCCTGCGGACCTAAGGCCCGCAAATTCAGGCGGCCCGGCGCGAATCACATTAGGGGCCCTTACGGAATCGCCAGTGCTTTTCTGGCGGTTCAGTTACGCCCTTTATACCCTTGGGCACCAAGGCGTGAGGTCGTCGCCGGGCCACGTGAATTTCATCCGCGAAGCTGGCACATGACGGATACAAATGCCGCGCCAGAAGGTAGTGATGGGGCTAGATCGCCTTCATCTGTGTGAATCTGTGTCCATCTGTGGTTCCCACTTCTTTTGATCGCGACTGTGTATGAATCGCTCTACTGCTTCATCCACGCGAGCATGGAGCCGGGTTTCTGAAAGCCTAGGATGCGCTTTTTCTCCTGGCCGTTTTCATCCAGCACCAACACTGTGGGGTAACTGCCGATCTTGAGTTTCGGGGCGAGATCAACGCGAACCTTGTCGGTGTCAATGCGGATGGCCACGGCGTTCTGTGTGATCCAGGCCTGCACTTGGGCGTCAGGCCAGGTCTTTTCGTCCAGCTCGTGGCATTGCGCGCACCACTCGGCGTAGATGTCCACCAGCACAACTTTGTGTTCGGCCTTGGCCCTGGCGAGCGCGCCTTCGAGATCCTGGCTCATCCACGGCGATGACGTGGCTTCGGATTTCTGCGAGCCCGCTCTCGGCAGGAGTGAAATCGTCTCGAAGGATTCCACGGCGCGGATTCCGAGCAGCACACCGAGCGCCAGGGAAAGAAATCCAACGCCCTTGAAGGTGCCCGAAATCAGTCCCTGTGCAGCTTCAAAGGCACCGAAGACCGCCGCGCCGATCAACGCTGTGAAACTCCACAGTGCGAAGTTCGCCCACGTCGGAAGAATGTACCGCAGGCTCCACACCGCAAAGGCGAGAACCACCAAGCCCATGAAGTGCTTGAATTTCGTGAGCCAGTTTCCGCTTTTCGGCAAGGCCGCGCTGAAGGTACCCACCACCATGAAAAGGACGCCCATCCCCAAAGCGAAGACAAAAAGCTGCAAGGCGCCCATTTTCACGTTGCCCTTTTCGGCGATGTTGAGCAGCACCGTGCCAATCACGGGTCCAACGCAAGGCGCCGAAATGGGACCCAGCACCAGGCCCATAAGGAAAGCTCCGCCGTAGCCTTTGCGTTGGCCGTCGCCCTGGAGCTTGGCTTGGAGCGAAGCAGGCAAACTCATCTCAAAAGCTCCAAAAAGCGAGATGGCTAGCAAGGCAAATAGAATCGCCACGGGCACGAGGAACGCGGGCTTCTGCGCTGCGGCGCCAAAGGCGGCGCCGGTCTTCGCGGCCACGACGCCCAGCAGCGTGTAAGTCGCCGCCATGCCCATCACCAGCATTAGGCTCAAACTGAGGCCCTTGAGTTTGCCGCCGCCTTTCGCGCCGATGATCGCAATCGTGATGGGGATCATGGGAAAGACGCAGGGTGTCAAACTCGCGGCCATGCCCGCAAGGAAGACCACCACCAGACCCCAGAATAGGCCTTGGCTTGCTTCTGGATTGGGCTCAGACGCTGGCGCGGGTGGTGAACCTGAGGTCACGCCAACCCCTGCTGCGGGGCTTGATGAGACCGCTAGGACGGTTGGTTTCGTGGGTTCTAAATTCGGTTTGACGGGAATGGTTTCGATCTTTGAGGGGGTTGCTTCGGCCTTGAGCAAAGGGATCTGTGAAGCCTTCACTTTGAGGGTCTGCGTGGTGGGGGGGAAACAAACGCCGCCTTCGCCTTCGGTGCAGGGCTGGTACCTCACGGCCAATTCGACGGTGCCCACGAGACCTGTCCCCTCCAATGGGATGGCCACGTTGTCATGCCACACACCATCGCCCAGCTCATCCTTGTCCACGGTGGGCGGCAGGGGCCCCACGGAAAGCTTTCCGGGCGTGCCTTCCTTCATTTTTACGGACATGAATGCCGCTTTGAGATGCGCGCCTTCTGGGATGGTTACCACAACTTTGCCTAGGTGGAAGCCCACGGCCACATCCTTTACGGGGTCGAAAGCTTTCGACCCTTGAGCGAAAGCGCAAACAGAAAACACGGCGGATGCAAGGGCGAGGGACCAGGATCGGGGCTTCATTAGAACTCCTGTACCTAGGATGCCCGAAGCGGTGGGACGTTCCCGCAGGTGGTTGATTAACCTGGGTTTTGCAGGTGTGCTCAATATCAAAGGGCTTCAGGTTTCGGACATCAGGCCTCGTTGTTACTTTGGGATCGCTCCTATCACTACGGCCTCACGAAGCGACCCCCGGCAACGACGCCTGAAGTCTGAGGCCCGAGACCAAAACGGTCGGTAGCAAAAACAACAACAGAATCTGGGCTTACCCTTAGAGATGGATTTTTCGACCCTCAACACCCACCCCTGGTTCGAGCCCCTCCTGGCCCGCTTTCAAGCCCATCTGAAAGCTGAGGCCCTGTGCAGGGATTCGGCCCACGACCTGTCTCACAGCCTTCGCGTGGCGAGCTTGGCCCATCGCATCAGCCAGGCGGAAGGCGCCGATGGCGATGTGGCCGTGGCGGCCGCTCTGCTGCACGATCTCGTGTGGCTTCCCAAAAATGATCCAAATTCGCCACGCACCGCAGAGATGAGTGCTGAGCTTGCGCCGGGACTCTGTGCGGGCCTGCCAGAGTTGAGCGAAAAATCCGCACGCATCGCAGCGTGCATTGTGACCCATAGTTTTTCAGGGCGCGGCATCGCTGCGAGCCTAGAGGCTCGAATCGTCCAGGATGCAGATCGCATGGAAGCCATCGGTGCCATCGGCATCGCGCGGGTTTTCGCTACGGGCGCCAGTTTCGGTGCGGCCCTGTGGCACCCCGAGGATCCATTTGCAGAACAGCGTGAGCTGGACGACAAGGCCTACAGCCTGGATCATTTTGAGCGCAAATTGCTGAAGCTGGCGGCCGGGATGAATACCGCGACCGGTAAGCGCTTAGCCGAGGAACGGCAAGATTGTCTCCTCGGTTTCCTCCAGGCCTTGCGAGTGGAGTTGGTGGGTTAGGGGCTGTCACAACAAATCTGGTCCCAGAAGACGCAGCATCTCGCTGAAACACGGAATCGAAAGTTCAGCGCCTTCTGGGTTCTTTGTGTCTCGTGGTTCGAATCTTTGAACCCGGATTTTGCGTTTGTGCTCAAGGTCAGAAGGCATCAGGCCTCTGGCTTCGGGCTTCGTTGTTGATTTTGGATGGGCCATCTTGCACACCTGCATGCGATAGCGACCCACGACAACGAGGCCTGATGTCCGAGGCCTGAAGCGGCCCGGAAGAATGACAACTGCAAAATCCGGGTTGAACGCAAATTCGTATGACTGGGCGGGAATTGCCTCGTGACTTAGACTGATTTTGTGGATTCCTTCCTGCTCACCCTTCGTCGGCCCTTTGTGGCGGATCATTTTCACGACCTGCCCGGATTCGTCGAGGCAAGGCATGGGCACAACTGGGAAA